>JAYKGU010000268.1:0-50772 GCA_035285585.1 Synechococcales cyanobacterium | reverse complement strand
ATCGACTATAACCTGCTGAAGCAAGTACGTCGAGACTATGTGCAGAATATGGTTGAAAGCGACTATGTTTTATGCTGCCGGGGCTTGGGCAACTACTCGTTTCGCCTGTATGAGGCCCTGTCCTGTGGGCGGATTCCCGTCTTAATTAATACTGATTGCGTGCTTCCCTATGACTTCTGGATTGACTACAAAGACTATTGCATCTGGGTCGAGGAACGGGAGATTTCCGATCTTCCTGAAATAGTTGCTGACTTTCATGCCCGTTTATCCCCCCAAGCTTTTATCGCGCATCAGCAAAACTGCCGCGCCCTTTGGGAACATTACCTGTCGCCCAGGGGATTTTTCTCTAACCTTCACCGTCATTTGCAGGATCTCGGTCTAATTTCTTCAAAGCTGTGTCAAGTCTCACTTCGCCCATGAAAATCCTGGTAACCGGTGCCGCTGGTTTCATTGGCTATCATCTTTCCCGTCGCCTGCTAGCCGATGGTCATCGGGTCTTTGGCATCGATAACTTGAATGATTACTATGACGTTTACCTGAAGCAGAGCCGTCTCTTGCAGATTGCTAATCATCCAGAATTTTTCTTTCAAAAGCTGGACATTGGCGATCGCCCAGCCCTATCCCATCTCTTTCAAAGCCAGTTTTTTGATAGCGTGGTTCACCTGGCGGCCCAGGCCGGTGTCCGCTATTCCATCAAAAACCCTGACGCCTACGTAGACAGCAACCTGGTGGGGTTTGCCAATGTATTGGAGGGCTGTCGTCACCATGCGATCCCCCATCTGGTATTTGCCTCTTCCAGCTCTGTCTACGGCGCAAATGCCGCTGTGCCCTTCTCTTTGAGCGATCGCGCCGATCAGCCCGTTTCTTTCTACGCCGCAACCAAGCGGGCTAATGAATTAATGGCCTACTGCTACAGCCATCTGTATCACCTCCCTATTACCGGATTACGTTTCTTTACCGTTTATGGCCCCTGGGGACGGCCTGATATGGCTTATTTCAAATTTGTTGACGCCATTCACCACGGGAAACCCATTGATATTTATAATTTTGGCGATATGAAGCGAGACTTCACTTACATTGATGACGTGGTGGAAGGAATCGTGCGAATTTTGCACCACCCACCCCAGGCCGCAGACGATCCTGCTAACCCATCGGTTCAATACAAAATTTACAATTTAGGTCATCATCATCCGGTGGAGTTGGGTCGGTTTATTCAACTCATTGAACAGGCCATGGGCCAAACTGCTCAAAAGAACTTTCTGCCCATGCAGCCCGGCGATGTCCCCATTACCTATGCCGATATTTCTGCCCTGGAACAGGCCATTGACTTCAAACCAAAGGTGCCCCTGGAAGTGGGAATTCAGCAATTTGTTGACTGGTATCGGGATTACTTCTAAGCCTCAATTACCACGCGCAGATTGCCCCGCTTCTTCACCACGCGGCAAGCCGTAATGTCCTCCGATCGCTCAAATTCCAGATCCAGAATGGTGCTGCCCACCCGCAGATTTTCCAACATCAGGCAACTAATGGACTTGGGTAGGGTGGGGTTATTGATCAGCAGCGTGTTTTGTGGGGCATGGGGCACCAGGTTGAGACTCATCTGCAGCAATTGAAAGATCGATCCACTGGCCCAGGCCTGGGGCGAACAGGCTACCGGGTAGCGAATGGGGCTGCCGCCGGGGGTGCGTTCGTGGCCACAGAAGAGTTCTGGGGGGCGGTAGTAGGGCTGTTCAAAGGTCATATCAAAGATGCCCTGGGCAATTTCCATCGCCTGATCCACCAGGCCGAGCGATCGCAACCCGATGGCAATTAAACTATTGTCATGGGGCCACACTGACCCCACATGGTAGCCCATTGGGTTATAGGCAGGAGAGCGACTGCTGAGGGTGCGAATGCCCCAACCGCTAAACATATCGGGGGCTTGCAGGCGTTCGGCAACGCTTTGAATGCGGTCTTCCGGCAGAATATCCAAATATAAACAGTGGCCTGGGTTGGAGGTGATGCTGCGGGCGGGCCTACCCGTACCATCCAAAGCAAAGGCATAGTATCCCGCTTCGGGCATCCAGAAATCCCGATTAAAGCGCTGCTTCAAAGCCCTGGCGTCATCTTGCCATTGGTCGGCCAGATCAGCCCGCTGCTGCAAACGGGCGATCGCACTCAGGCGCATCTTAGCTGCATAGGCATAGGCCTGGGGTTCGCACAGGGCAATGGGGGTGTCAATTAGCTGGCCCTTCGCGTCCACGTGACAGTCGTCGGAGTCTTTCCAGCCCTGGTTGGGCAATCCCTGGGGCGATCGCCGCTGGTAGGTCAGGTACCCGGTTTCCTCTAGGCTCCGGTCGATCCAGGCCATCGCCGCCAGGGCATTCTCCCAGAGACGATCCAGAGTGTCGCGATCGTGGGTCCATTCGTAATATTCGGCATAGAGCATCAGCCAGAGGGGGGTCGCATCCACCGTGCCGTAGTAGGGCGTGTGGGGGACTTCGTTGCAGCGAGCCATTTCCCCCAGGCGCAATTCGTGCAAGATCTTGCCTGGCTCTTCGTCCCGCCAGTCGTTAAATTCCTGCCCCTGATAGTGGGCCAGAATGGCCAGTGTTTCGCAGGCAATGGTGGGGTCAAGGATCAGCGTTTGGGAGGCGGCAATGATAGAGTCGCGTCCAAACAGGGTGGCAAACCAGGGCACACCTGCCGAAAGGGCTTTTCGGCCATCAAAAGTCTGTCGCAGGAGGTAGATATCTTTTTCGGCCTGCTCAATTAATTGATTAAAACTGCGGCTATCTGACCGAATGCGCGTCACCCGACTGTCCCAATCCTGCTCCTCCATGGCCTCCGAGGCTTTGGCCTGCATCAGGGTAGTTGACAAACTAACCGTGGAAGCCGGAGAGCCATCCACCAGCAGATTGAGCCGATAGCCCAGCAAAACCGTTTCGTGGGGTTCGAGGTCAAGCTGCCACACGGCGGTCGTGCCCTCCAGGCGATCGGGGCGACGGTGGGCAAATTCAATGCGCGACTCCCGCAGCGCCCCATCCTCTCCCTGGTAGGCCAGCGTCAGGGTATGGGGGAACGAGCCATCCCCCTGCTGCTGGCCGGATGCGCCATCCTGCTGATTGGCCAGTGCCCACATCAGTTCTCCCCGCTGGGGGCGCTGTTTGCCGCGAATTTCAAACAGATCAACAAAGTCCGAACCAAAGCTCAGGCTGATTTCAAAGCTGGTGGGTCGGGTGCGGTAGTTGGTGATTGTCAGCTCCTCAAACAAGCCCCCGTTCAGCACCATCTCCCGCTGGATACCAATGGTTTCAGCCCGGATGTGATCTTCGATGTGGGGGTTAGCGCAAAGGGCCGACAGGGTAAAGCCACTGCGGGCGGTACTGCTGAGCAGAATGGGCGATCGCCGTTCAAACTGCAGCTCCAGGCGGCTGAGAAAGCGAGTGTCCTGACAAAACAGGCCCAGGTTGGTAATGGCATCATCATTGCGGCTGCCAGAAATGTTTCCTACCAGGTCGGTCATTAAGAACAGATCGTTATCTTTGAGGGTCAGAATGGGCTGGGAGTAGCCATCGGTGGCAGCCACAGGCCAGTCGGGGAGAGAGGCTTGCTCGGCGGGGATGTAGCGCTGGCCGTTAATTTCAAGGATGTCTGGCATGGATCAAATTCGCTCGTCTGCTTGCGTCACCTGAGTAAGGGCGTGTTGAACCGAAGATAAGGTTTGACAAAGCCTTTGGAATCTATCTTTCGGGAAATTTTTCAGATTCCTCCCCAAATTTCCCGATTTTTTTCAAGTCTTTGGAACAGAAGGGATTGGCAAAATCGGCGGCATGGACAGTTCTGGATGGGCGGGTTGGGGGTTGAGTAGCGGATCGCCCTGCACCTGGCGAGAGAGCTGCCGCGAGAGCATCTGGCGATAGACGGCTTCGTAGCCATCAACCATGGCAGCCACGCTAAAGCGCTGCGCGACGTGCTGGCGGCAGGTGGGGCGATGAATGCGGGCGACCTGGGCCACCGCCTCAACACAGCCCTCAATGCGATCGCACAAAAATCCCGTCTTGCGATCGGCTACTACCTCGGGGGTAGACCCCATACGCATGGCAATGACCGGCGTTCCGGCAGCCATGGATTCAATCATCACCAGGCCAAAGGGTTCATTCCAGGTGATGGGAAACAATGTGGCGATCGCCCCACCCAACAGCCTGTTTTTCTCTTCGTGATCGACCTCCCCTAAAAATTGAATAAATTTGCCGTCCACAAAAGGTTCCACTTTTTGACCGTAATACTCCCGATGCTCATCGTCAATCTTACCCGCCATCTTCAAGGGAATTTCGGCCTTGCGAGCAATCTCAATGGCCAGATGGGCACCTTTCTCTTCGCACATTCGCCCTAAAAAGGCCAGGTAGGGCGTCGGGTTGGGCTTGGGGAAAAATTGATGGCTGTCCAGGTCAATGCCGTTATAAATGGTTGCGACATAGTTCAAATTGGGTTTGAATCGACGTTGGGCATTTGAGATGCTGACAAATGGCTGGTGCTGCTCTTCGTCATAGATTTTTTCCCGATCCGCATCAAAATCACCGTGGAGGGTGTGCAGGGTGGGGGTGCGCACCAGCTTGGCGTGGCTGAGGGCGGCATATCCCATGTGGGAATGAATAATATCAAAGTCTTCAGCTCGCTCGTAGGCTCGATTGAGCTGTAATAGTTCGTAAACTTTGTAGTTTTGCACCTTCGCATCCAGGCGAATCGCCCGAGGGTGAACGGCTTCCAGGGTAGCCTTTGTTTCTGAATCACCCGATGCAAAGAGGGTAACTTCATGGCCTCTGCGAATCAGTTCCTCCGTCAGTAAGCTGACAACTAATTCAATTCCCCCATAGGTTTTTGGTGGAACTCGTTCCCACAGGGGAGCCAATTGGGCTATTTTCATTATCGTCTCCTAAAATGTTCTTTAAAGCAGGACTTACGCACTGCGTGCAGCGTCCTGGGGTTTTGGGTAGCCGGGGGGATGCCCCCAGAAAATGTAATAAAAACTGCTCAAGTACCTATTGGTCACTTTGAGCGATCGCCAATTCATGGGGTCTGCGCAGCTAAATCGTGT
The DNA here is from genome assembly GCA_035285585.1 of Synechococcales cyanobacterium. GTDB lineage: Bacteria > Cyanobacteriota > Cyanobacteriia > CAKZMO01 > CAKZMO01 > JAYKGU01. Next base: position 45,695 of record JAYKGU010000268.1, on the reverse strand, counting down.
AAATTTGATACAGGTAGTCTAAATCTATGCAATTCCCACCCTTGAGGCATCAGCCGTTAGGCTAAATGCCCCATTGCATCCCCCGACAGAGTTTTCCCCTGGCCCTAACCCAGCCAAAGACAAAACCGTAGGGGCAAATGGCTATTTGCCCTCGACTGGCAATATTTACAGGATTGCCGATCAGCAAATGGCTATTTGCCCTTGACTGAAAAAATCTACAGGATTGCCGATCAGCAAATAGCTATTTGCCCCCGACTGGCAATATTTACAGTAGCCGTAGTAGCCGTAGGATGGGTTAGCGCCAGCGTAACCCATCACCACTTTGACTCAGCCGTAGCCGTAGGATGGGTTAGCGCCAGCGTAACCCATCACCACTTTGACTCAGGAGCCAGAAGTCATTTCCCTTCTGAATTCTGACTTCTGAATTCTGACTCCTGAATTCTGACTCCTAAATTCTGACTCCCCATCCAAACAAGATTCCCTGACTCAAATGGATACCCCTCCATCAGCAAATAGGGAGCTGAATACTGGCGGTAGTGCCGCGAATTGGGCAGGATTGAAGGTAGAACTGCCCCGAATGAGCTTCAATGATTTGCTGAGCAGCCAGCAGCCTGATGTCAATGCGGTCAGACTTTGCAGTCTCCGTATGTTGTAAGAGCTGTTGGAGACGGTGGGGCGAAACGGGCGTTTTTCTGGCGTGAATTTGTACCCAGACCTGGCCCGTGCTGGGAGCTGGCGCAACCTGGCAGCGAATCGTCTGATCCGATGGCACCGCTTCCTGAACGTAGGTAAACAAGTTGAGAAATACCCGCTTGAGCCGATCCGCATCTCCCTGAATCCAAACCTTCGGCAGCACCGACTTGAGAATGATGCACCGATTGGTAGAACCGCAGGACTGGGAGACCAAATCAATACTCTCGGTAATCAGACCGGCCAGATCAAGTTCGCTCCACCGCAATTCGGGCTGTTCGCGATAGCGGGCAAACTCCAGCAGGTCGTCAATCATGTGCTGTAACTGCTGCGCCCCTTCCAGGGCAAGTCCCAGGCGCGATCGCGCCCGTTCCGACATCGGTGTATCCTGACAGAGACTCAGCCCATTGAGAACCACGCTGAGGGGATTGCGCATCTCATAGGCGATCGCCACCGCTTGCTGACCAATCTCCGTCCAGTCTGCTGGCGTTTCTGCCGGGTTCGGCGGACGCTTGGGAAGCACCATCGGCAAAACTGGCTCGGTCGCTCTGGCGGGGGCTGGCACCCCTGACTTTGGCACCCCTGACTTTGGGGCCTTTGGCTTCTGCGCCTTGGGGCTGGGGCGAGCCGGGGGAGAGTCGGAGGATTGGATTGAATACATCTTCAGGGGCACGCATCGTGCGTTTCAGAAACGTCAGTGCGGAGGTAATGCTTGAAAGCCAGGAAAGAAAGCCAGGAAAGTAAAGTCGTGAACCAGGGCGGGGGCGATCGCCAGTGGGCTAACCTTGCAGGAGGGTTTGCCGTAGGGAACCTTCGGACCACTCGCCGCTGTAGCGACTACCATTGACAAACAGAGTCGGGGTTTGACGCACGCCGCTCCTGGTGCCGCTTACCATGTCTTCCCAAACCCGATTCACATGGAGGTCGCTGCCCATTTCCCGTAAAAACTGCTGAACATTAAGCCCAATCAAGGCCGCATAGTCAACCAGGTAACCGTTCCCCAGGGCGTGTTGATGGGTAAACAAACAGTCGTGCATTTGCCAGAACTTTTCCTGGCTGGCGGCGGCCTCGGCGGCCTCGGCGGCGTGTTGGGCATCCGGATGGATATTGGAGCGGGGAAAATGGCGATAGGCAAAGCACACCTGATCGCCAAGCTCTTGCAGCAGACTTTGCAGGATGGGGTAGATGGCCCCACTGTGGGGGCACTGGTAATCCCCATATTGCACCAGGGAGAAGGGGGCAGTGGTTGCGCCTTGAATATGGTCTCGCTGGCTAATGGGGAGCGCCAGGACAGATATGGCTTTGGAATTCATAGGAGGCATCCATCCAGCAAAGTCGTGCGCTGCTTAACGTACTTCGCTGTCTGGGAAAGCCATGACGCGCCCTTCACCCACAGCAACGACAACATCAAAGGTGGCACAGTAGGCAAAGGTAGTGTCCGTCGCCCGGTTGTAAAGGTTGACCACCATCCCCGCCCCACCCGGCTGAACGGCGATCGGCTCCAGGTCGCCAAAGAAAAAGCGCCGTAGCTGATCTCCACCGCCAAACTGGCCCTGGTGGTCACGGACAAAAGCAACTTTTTGAGCATTGTCCAGACCAGTGGCATCGGCCATTTCGGCTTCATCCGCCCGAGCCAAGGAAGGATAGGAAAGCTCGCCCATCGCCACCATACCAAGGGTAGACAGCCCGACAATCGCACTGCTGAACAGTAGAGAAAGTAATTTCATCTCAGATTCTCCTGGATTTTCCTGGAAGTGATAGTTGGAAACTTGGCTATAGCCCTACGGGCTAAGGTTTGAGTGTGGAACCCCCGCGACGCGGGGGTTCCACACCTCTGAGCGTCCTAACACGAAAGCGTAGCGCCATAAACGTTGAAAAGGAAACTTGGGGGTTATGCATACTCTACTGTCCTCCTGCCAAGCTGTCCCACATCCGGAGGCTAGAACCGGACTGGCCAGAAGAGTAACCGGAACCTTCAAAAAAGTTCAGGGGACTACCTCACCTTTCGACCAGGCACTCTGCTCTGTTCCCCATAGCTCACACCACGCGGCTACAGCCTTGCCAGACCACGTTTGAGGGCGATGGTAACGGCCTGGGTGCGATCGCCCGCTCCCAGCTTTTCTAGAATATTACGGACGTGGTACTTGACCGTCCCTTCAACAATGCACAGCGCCTCACTAATTTCCCGATTGCTTTTGCCCTTGACCAACAGTTTCAGCACTTCCATCTCCCGCTCGGTGAGTTCAGAGCCTTGAAACCGCTCCGATAAAATTTGGGCCACCTCAGACATGATGTAGCGCTGCCCCTGGTGGACTTTGCGAATGGCCTCAAAGATCTCCTGACAGGGCACATCCTTGAGCAAATACCCCCTGGCCCCTGCCCGCAAAGCCCGATAGATATCCTCATCGCCGCCATAGGTGGTCAGGACAATAATGCAGGCATCCGGAAATTCGGCCCGAATGGCCGTCACCACGTCTACCCCGTCTCGCTTGGGCATGCGCAGATCCAGCAGCAGCACATCGGGCCGGTGGTGGCGGTATTGGGCGATCGCCTCTTCTCCATCCGCCGCCGTAGCAATTACCTGAATGTCGGACTGGCGAGCCAGCAGGGCCGATAGTCCCTCCCGCAGGGGCGGGTGGTCATCGGCAATGAGAACCTGGATGGGAGGAGGGGAAGTCATAACGCTGGAGGTTTCGAGGATGGGATGGAACGTCAGGCGGGAGGATCTGCGGACGGAGAGGGCTTTGGCGAGCCGCTAGGATGGCGGGTCGGGCGGCAGCACCACCACCACCTCCGTTCCCTGGTGGAGGCGGCTGGTAATGGTGATTTGACCACCAATGCGCTGGGCACGCTCCTGCATGCTGATCAGCCCAAAGCCTTTTTCAGTTGACGAAGGCGTCAGGGAAAAGCCAATGCCGTCGTCCCGCACCGTCAGCCCTACCCGGTGGGGAGAAAACGTCAAAATTACCTGAATCTGCTGGGCCTGGGCGTGTTTGCAGGCATTGGTAATCGCCTCCTGGCCAATGTGAAAGAGTTCCGACTCCACATCCAGGGGCAAGGGGTAGGGGTCGCCCACGGTTTGCAGCCCTCCCTGCACCTGGGTGCCAGTGGTCATGCGGCGCAGGCAGTCGGCTAGAGCCTGGGACAGGGGCTGGTTTTCCAGCAACTGGGGGCGCAGGGCGTGGACAGAACGGCGGGCGTTGGCCAGCCCTTCGCGGGCCAGATCGCAGGCGTGGTTGATGTAAGCCTGGGCCTCTGGATGGTTGTCGGACAGGGTGAGAATGGCGGTCTGGAGGCGCATGAGGATGCTGGTGAAGGTTTGGGCCAGGTTGTCGTGAATGTCGCGGGCCATGCGGTTGCGCTCTTCCACAATGGCGGTTTTTTTGGCCACCTCCGCCAGTCGGGTCAGTTCCAGGGCCAGCACCGCCTGATTAGCCAAAGCGTGGGCCAGCTCCGCTTCTTCGGGGGGAAGGACGTGGCGATCGCCAAACCGCAGCACCAAAATTCCCTGCAGCACGTCGTCCAGAAACATGGGGATTTTGATGGCTGATTTAATGCCCCGCTGTTTGAAATAGTCGCGAAACTGTTCGTACACCTCGGCGGTGGCAAAGTCCTCCTCATAGTCAATCACCAGCTCCCGCTTGCGGAGTCGGGCCAGGACATCCTGGTTGCGCATATTTTGGGCGATCGCCCGATTAGCCCCCGGATGGCTGATCCCGTTCTGCAGTTTGATGGTCTGATTTTCGTAGGACACAAACAGGCGAAAGATCCCCTCCTCGCTGCGCCAGATCCCGGCCTCCATGGCCCCAAACCGCTCGCTGCACACCGTCAGCATGTGCCCCAAAAACTCCTCCAGTTCTGGCTCTTCCGCCAGCTTCTGCAGGGAGGATTGCAGAAATTCATTGGCTTCCGTCAGTTCAGCCGTGCGCTTTTGCTCGGCCCGCAGCAGCGCCTCCTGGATTTCTCTAAGCTGGGTGACGTCACAATCCACCCCGCGATAGCCCAAAAAATTGCCCTGCGGGTCAAAAATAGGCGTGCCGCTCGTTTCAAAGATTACTCGCCGCCCGTCTTTGGTTAAATGGAGGTTTTCCAGCCTGCGAAACGGTTTTCGTTCCGCCGCAATTGGGGCAAAAATGGCGGACACCCGCGCGGCTTCCTCAGTGGGCATGAAGGTGAAGGGAGACTGGCCCAGCAGTTCTTCGGGGCGATAGCCCAGGATTTTGAAAACCTTTTCATCAACGAATGTGTAATTGATATCAGCGTCCACCTCCCAGGCCCAGTCGCTCATGGTGTTCAGCAAGTCCTGTAGCCGCCGCCGACTCTGGTGTAATTCCTGGTTAATTTTCTGGAGCGCTGCCGCCTGCGCCTGCGCGGCTTTCTCCCGCTCGTGGGCCAGCGCTGCCTGGTGTTTTTCTTCGGCAATGCGCGTCAGGTGTAGGGCCAGCGCCAACTGATGGACAAGGGCTTGCATCAACTCCAGCTTTTCCTGGGGAACATTGGGTACTTCATAGAAAGCCAAACCCAGAAATCCCCAAGGTTCGCTGGCTAGTTTTAACGGAAAACAAAGGGTGGCCCGGTGGCCTTTCTGTAGATGCCAGGGAATAGTTTCTCCCCAGCAAGCATACATCTCACAATGGTCTAGATTGACAACTTCAGGTTTATGGCCCTGCACCAGCATCGTCCAGGCTTGAGTTTTCTCAGCGGGAATCGGCTCTGCAAACAATTCAAAACCATAGACCTGCAGATTAGACTCAGTCAGGATTTCGCCATCGCTCACCCCCATGTAAAACTGCATCACATGGGAGGGCTTGTTGTAGAGGAACAAAGCACAGTTGGCGACCTGGAGCTGTTTGGTGATTTCCAGCAGCACATAGCCCACAAATTGATCCAGTTCGGAAATATTAACCAGGCAATCAATATTGTGCTTCAGGACATTGTTGGCCTTGGTCAGCTCTGTGGCCCTTGCCTGGGCAGCTTTTTCCTGCTCTTTGAGGATGGCGGCTTGTTTGGCTTCTTCTGATACGCGAGTAATTTCAATTGCCAAGGTTGCCTGATGCGTCAGGGCATAAATCAGCTCCATTTCCTCAGGGGACAGCGCCGCCAGGGTCGTAAACCGCAGTCCCAGCAGGCCAACGGGGCGATCGCCCGCCATCAACGCCAGGGCGATCGCCTCCGCCACCTGATCCCGCTGGAACCACTCCACCGTTCCGGGCCAGGCCAGCCCGCCAAACTCGGCATCGTTGAGGGAAAGGATGCTGCGCTGTTCACACAGATGCTGAAATGCAGGGGTAATATCCGCTGAAAATGGAGCCTGAAACAGTTCCGGCTCATCGGGTCTGGTACCATAGCAGATCTGGTCATCCCGAACGCTGATGCGTAGCTCCAGGGTATTCTTCTGGGCATCAAAGAGAAAAATGTGCCCTGAACTGGCTGTCACCTGCTGGATAATTTCGGTGAGCACATGGCCCAGAAACAGATCCAGGTTGCCATCAGTGGCCAAACGAACCAGGCTTTGTTGGAGGGCCTTATTGGCTTTCTCCAACTGCACCACCCGCGCCTGGGGGTCGGGTTGGCAAAGGTTCCCATGACCGCCAGAGACATGACCGCTAGAAACATTGCCGCCAGAAACCGATGCTGCAGCCAGTTCCGACCGCAGCTTCGCATTCTCTTGATCCAATACCGCAATGCGCTCTAAAAGCTCTGCAATCAATTGGTCCTGACTCATAGAGCACTCAAATGTCTAACGGGCGATCGCGCCAAGGCAATCAGTACAGGCTCCAGAATACCGCACCCTCATTCTGGAAAGCACTGACACGGGTTAGCTATGAGCTGGTTGTGGATTAACTTTCGAATTGGCTATGGAGATAGCTTATGAGTGATCAGTGCCGTACTTAAATTTTCCCCTGACTTTCTTAAGAATTATTGCTGCTCTCAAATGCTTTCTAAGTGCGTAGAGTCGATGATTCACCCGAACGCCCTACGGAGGCCGCGATAAATGCCAGATAAGCGGCGACGACTGCGTCCGGATCTTCCAGAGGCGGATAGTGACCAATGGTGGGGCTGAGTTCAATACAGCTTGCGGTGGGCAGTAGCGATCGCCAGATCTGGGGCACCCGTTCACCCGCAACGGGATCCGCCGCACCATTGATCAAACCAAGGGGGATGGGACTGTGCTGCAAAGCGCCCACCCAGCGATCGCGCAACCGCTCCCGTTCCTTCAGGTAGGCCAGCACATAGGGCACCACCCGCTGACCCTCCTCCCAGGTCAATAGCTGCCAGATGGTAGCCAGCTCCTGCTCCGAGGGCTGGGTGTGGGGGCCAAAGTTCTGACGGAGGCGACTGCAAAAGACCCGGTAGGGAGCGGGCATGAGTTGGGTCAGCAGGGGGCCAACGGGGGTCAGCAGTAGTTTTTGGGTACGGGTGGGTTTGGTACCTTCGGGGAATAAACCGCTGTTGATAAAACACGCTGAGAGGATTTTGGGAAAGGCTTCTGTTCCTGGGCTAGAACCGCTTTGCTGACGGTGCAACTGTCGGGCCAAAAGCTCCTGGCCGGTGGTGCCGCCGTAGGCATGGGCCAGCAAATGCAGGCGATTCACTTCCAGGCGGGCAAGTAGGGCTTCTGCAATATCGGCAAGGCGAGCAACAGAATACACCTTGCCTCTGGGCTTGCTGGAAAAGCCTGATCCCAACAAATCCAGGGTAATCACCCGGAAGTGCTGGGTCAGCGGCAGCCAGATCTTGTGAAAGCCCCAGGAGGCTGTGGGGTAGGCATGGAGCAGCAGTAGTGGCTCCCCCTGCCCCGCCTCTTTGAAAAAAATCTGGTAGGACTCAAAGGGAAAAAACTGTCCGTGCGATCGCCATTCATCCAATCTCATAAGGTCGCCCTGATGCTGACTAGTTGCGTTGAGAAAAGCTCATCAGGCGGCAACTGGCAGGAGATCGCTGGCATCCAGCGCCGCCACCTCCACCCCCACCAGCAGGGCCACAGCGGTATTTTGCCAGCGAATCACCGTGCCCATCGGGCGTTCCCGGAAGCGCAGGTCGGCAAACGCCATATCGGCGGCAAGCCCCAGGAAATCTACCCCGTCCTCAAAGTCGGCAATGGTGTCCCGGCCCGATGCCGCTTCCAGCATAAAAACATCCTGTCCCAGACCACCCACCAGCAGATCGGTTCCCTCACCGCCCCACAGCTCATCGCCTCCCTCACCCCCTTCGAGGCGATCGCTCCCCGCCTCACCGTAGAGTAGATCGTCCCCCCCCAGCCCCGCCAGGCGGTTGCGCCCGTCGTTGCCCTGCAGGAAATTATCGGCATCATTGCCCGTCCCGTCCAGCTCGGCTGTGCCCCCCAGCACCAGGTTCTCAAAACTCTCCTCCAGGGTAAAAGACACCAGGGACACCACCGTATCCAGGCCACCATCGGTATTGCGCGGCAAAACGCCCTCGTCCTTCACGAAATAAAGGTCTACCCCGTCGCCGTCGATCCGCTCCAGCCGCCAGATGTCCTCTCCGTCTCGCTCGGCATGGGCGACGCCTTCGTGTAGACCATTCTGGCGATCGCCCCGATTGTCGTAGCGATCGGTGGGGAAAGCCGCCAGCAGGCGATTGGTGACGGCGGCACCGGGGAGCAGGTAGCGGCTGAAGTCGGCATACACATCAATGGCGGCCAGGTGGGCCTCCACTGCGCCGAAGAGGCCAAAGCCCAGACCCGCCAGGTCGAGGATGAAGGAGGTTTGGGCGGTGCCCGCCTGGGCGTTGTCGCCAGCGATGCCCGTGCCGAAGAAGCTGTCGGCCACCACAAAGGCCAGGGATTCAGGGTCGATGGTCTTCAAGTTACCCGCAAGCTGATCGCCCGCCTCCAGACCGTCCAGGTCGTAATCTCCCACGGGGAAGGCCGGGTCGAGGGCCACTACGTCAGCGGCGGTGCCAAGCTGCTGGGCCGTCTCGGAGGCAATATAGCTGCCCAGGCTGTGACCAATCAGGCGAATCGTCCCGCTGGTGGCTGAATCGTCGCTGGGCTGGAGGGTCTGAAGCTGTGCCGCCGCCCAGTCTGCCACGGGCCGGACGCGGGCCGCCGCATCGGTGGGGGGCAGGTCGCCATCGGTGGCCGCCTCGCTCCAGTCCAGAAAAAATACCTGGGCGGTTGAGGTCTGGGCCAGTTCGGTGGCCAGCACGTGAAACCGGGGATAGAGTTCCGAAATGGGGCGATCGCGATCCACCGGGTCATCCCGCCGTCCGTGGATGAGCAAAATAATGTCCTGACCGGGGGCGATCGCCCCATCGGTGTCTCCACCATAGCGCCACAGCCGCACGGGGTAGGACGCCACGTCACCACCATCGTCGGCGGCCAGGATGGTCTCAAATCGAAATAGCAGAGGTTCTTGGGACATGGGGCAAAAGTTGGCTCAGGACTTGAACACAAACGGAAAATGCTGTTTTAACACATCCAGTCGGGAACAGTGCCAGTAGTCGATGTGGGAGGCAATCAGACCGTCTTCATTCACCGTCAGCTCGCTCCAGCCATCGATGGCGATCCGGGGCCGCCACGGCAGGGGCGTTGTCCAGCTCAGCGTCCAGTCGGTGCGAATTTGCTTGCCCGACTGCTGAATGTTGTGTAAATCTAGCTGGGGTCGGGTGAACCAGTGGTCGATGAAGCCCAGCATTTGCCGGTAGCGATCGCGCCCCCGAAATTCGTTCAGGGGGTCTTTGAAATACACGTCCTCGGCATAGAGGTAGTAGGACTGGTCTTTGGGAAAGCGGCGATAGTCCTCCTTCAGCACCTCAACGATGGTATCCATGCCCTACACCTCCTCCCAGAGCCGCTCTAGCTGGTAGCGCCACGCCCCCAAAACGGCATTTCGCTGATCGGCGGTTTGGGCAAGCTCCCCCATCAGGCCCTCGCGGTAAAAGCGCTCCAGGGTTTGCAGGGTGGCCTCCAGAGACTGGCCCTGCTGTTTGGCGGCCTGAATAATCTGGCGAATCTGGGTTTCCGCCAGCCGACTGAAGCTGTCGTCCAGCCCCCGATCCCGCAGTTTAGCCAGACGGGCGATCGCCCCTTTAAAGTCTTGCACAACCAGGGACTCCAGGCGATGCTGAAACACGCCCCACAGCACCCCCTGGTAGAGGGCATAGCGAACGTCCTGGGTGTCGTCAAAGTTGGCTTCGAGCAGTTGGCTGAGGTAGGGCTGGGCCTCCTGTAGGGGAGCGATGGAAATCAGCGCCCGCAGCCAGGACTGATCCTCGGAAAGCAGCACCAGCAGACGCGATCGCCCACTTTCCACCTGCCACGATTCTGGGGCATTTACCTCCAGGGAATCAAATAGGTCGGACAGAGCGACTGTAATCTCGTTGGGAGTCATGACATTCAAACTGATGTGTTGGGATTCTCTTTCAGAATAATGCAGGTGAGGGGTTCCCCCAGGTTGACCTGAATAACGGGTATCAACTTAAGGCGGAAAGCTTCCCAAAAATAGAATTCGGGAGTCAGGAGCCAGAAGTTAGCTCCCTTCTGAATTCTGACTCCTGGATTCCGACTCCTTATCCAATCAGGACTTCCCAGTTTAGATGGGTACCTGTGAATAACTCTACCCAGATTGTCTGGCAGCTCGGCTCCTGGGAATGGCAAGATGGGGTGTCAGAATGAAAATGGCGCGCTGTGCTGCCGCCTAACCCAAGTCGAGACTGGTTGCCATGCTTACCGTTTACAGCGACGATCACCGCTTCCAAGACGCAACGGCTGAACTGATTGATGGTCAGATGCAGCCCCCGTTTGAAAATCCTCGACGGGCGGATAAGGTGCTGGCGCAGGTGAAAGAGCGGCATCTGGGGGCGATCGCCACCCCGGAAGAATTTGACCTGGATGCCCTCCGGCGCGTCCACGATGCGGGATATGTGGCCTTTCTGCAAAGCGCTTGGGATGAGTGGGTGGCAGAGCATGGGGAATATGACGCCCTGCCCCTCAACTGGGCCATTCGCACCATGCGCCAGGATCGCATCCCGGAAGTAATTGACGGCAAGCTGAGCTACTACTCCTTCGACGCGGGTACCCCCATCACGGCGGGCACCTGGACAGCCATCACCGCCGCCGCCAATGTGGCCCTCACCGGGCAAAAGCGGGTCGCCGAAGGGGAACGGGCAGTGTTTGCCCTATGCCGTCCACCAGGGCACCACGCAGGGCGAGACTACTACGGTGGCTACTGTTTTTTGAACAATGCGGCGATCGCCGCCCAGGCGTTTCTAGATGCGGGGGCAGAGCGCATCGCCATCCTGGATGTGGACTACCACCATGGCAACGGCACCCAGGCTATTTTCTACGATCGGGCCGACGTGATGTTTGTCTCCCTCCACGGCCATCCCCGGCTGGAATATCCCTATTTCTCTGGCTACGCCGATGAAGTGGGTATCGGCGCAGGGGAGGGCTTCAACCGCAACTATCCCCTGGAGTGGGATATCGGCTGGGATGCCTATGGGCAGGCCCTCAAAGACGCCATCACCCACCTGCAAACCTACCACGCTGATGCCCTGGTGGTGTCCCTGGGGGTAGATACCTTTGAGCAAGACCCCATCTCTCGCTTTCGCCTCACCCAGGAGGATTTTCCTAAGATTGGTCGGGCGATCGCCCAGCTCAGCCTCCCCACCCTGTTTGTTATGGAGGGAGGCTATGCGGTAGACGAGATTGGCGTCAATGCCGTGAATGTACTGCTGGGGTTTGAGGACAAGTAGCTGTCTGTCGCCAAGGCTAGTGCTTGCGGCTGCGCCAGATTGGGATGAGAACGGTCGTGAGGCCGATTATTAGGGCGATCGCCATCAGGGGCCACAGGTTAAATTCAATGGAAGACCCTGCCGCGTCATTTTGCCAGCGCAGAACCCACAGGGCATCCTCACCAACCGCAAAAGATGGCACATCCAGAAGGAGAAAAAGGGCGGGCAGTCCCGCAAAAACTAACGCCAGCGTCAGCAATGTCAACACGCTGATACGCAGGAACTTCCAAATTTTTGAGCGGAGGGGCGCTTTCATGTCTAAAAGGGATTGGGCCGGTCATCGCTGACCGTGAATGCTCCCAGTATAAAGAGCGCTGGTGATAACGCAGCAGACCGTTCATCAGGCGATTTCCAGGGAAAAACATACCCGCGTAGGGTGCTAGGTTGGTGCTGCTTCGGCAGGGGGAGCGGGGGCAGCGGGGGCCGGTGGCTCAGGGGCAGGAGCAGGTGGTTCCGGGGTAGGGGCCGGTGGCTCAGGGGCAGGGGCCGGTGGCTCAGGAGTAGGGGCTGCCGCAGGGGTTTCTGGGAGAGGGGCTGCCGCAGGGGTTTCTGGTGATGGAGACTCTTCACGACTGGGTGGAACAGAGTCTTCTGGGGCTTCTGCTTCCTCGGGAGAGTCCGCTGATGGTGGGGCTGATGGCGCAGGTTCCAGCGGTGCAGGCTCCGACGGCACAGAATTCGATGGTGCGGCTTCCGATGGTGTAGTTTCCGTTGAATCAGCCTCAGGCTGTTCGGCTGATTGTTCCTCCTGGGGTTCTGGAGATGCCGAGGGAGAATCTGACTCCGTTTCCTGAATTGCTGTTTCATCTGCCGGAATGTCAACGGATTCGCGATCGCCCCTTTCCACTGCACGGCGGTTCAAGTCCGACCCCTGAATCGTCATCACCACGCTCACCACCACGCCACTGGCTCCTCCGCGAATGGGCTGGAAGCGCCAGCGGTTGCGCACCGCTGCCAGGGCCGCCTGATCTAACGCCGCGTGGCCGCTTGATCCGACCAGGCTAGCGCTGGTGACGCCGCCCTCGGCACTGATGTCCACCATGATATTAACCGTCCCTTCAGCCCCAGCGTCCAGGGCACTTTGGGGATAGCCCGGCTTGGGGCAGCTCCGGCAGGCTACTGTACGAGACCCACCCCCAGAAGAGTCGGCGGGCGGTGCTGATCGGGCAGTCGGTTGTTCACCCTCATCACCTCCATGACCATCACTCCCATCGCCAGTGGGCTGATTTGCCGCTGTTTCGGGGGATGAGTCGCCTGATCCAGTGGGGCGATCGCCCGCCACCAGCCCCTGGCGCTGCTGTCGCCGACGCACAGCTTCTAGCAATGCATCTAACTGAGCGTTGGGTTGAGCAGTGGGGATCGCTTCTGGCATTTCATCGGGCGTTTCTTCCAGGGGATCGGCCTCTACAGCACTTTCTTCGGGTGTTTCCTCCGGTAATGGCGCTGAAGGATCCGGCAGAGGTTCCGGGATGGGTGCAGGTTCAGACACTGTCGCTACGGGGGCTGGAGCGGTTTCGGCAGGTCGGGACGATGCAGGCTGGGAAATCTCATCCACCGTTTCCTCAGCCAAAGCCGCAGTTTCTGGCTCTTCCTGCAGTTCCTCCTGGAACGGCTCTGGCGTGTCTGTCACCACGATCTCAATTTGAGCAGGCTCTGGCGGTTCCGTTCGCCAGGCCAGCAGCACGGCGGGAAAAAGGCCCACATGAAAGACGACTGAGCCTACCGCTCCCCAGGCGAAAACTGGACGGGAGAACCGGCTCTGGCGATCGCGGTGCTGATCAGCAACGGGGGAAAGGCTCATAACTGTTGAGGATAGTTCCGGATAAGACAGGGCAATTATATTGGGATTCACTCTAAATAGCTAGGGTGAGATAAGAGCGAAGCACTCGGCAAAAACTTTCTGGATTACGGCGAAAGCTTCTGGCTGAATGCTGCGTCCCTCCTGATAAAAATTTGCATTTAAGGTGCTATGCTTTATCGAAAAGCTCTCGCAACGTCACGATAAGTCTCTCCTCTCCGTGTCATCTTTAGAAGTTGCCAACTATGGAACGTTTCGTTGACCTGTTTGCAGCGGGTGGAATTGTGATGATTCCCCTGCTGATTTTTTCTTTGCTGGCGATCGCCCTGATCGTTGAGCGGATCGTCTTCTGGGTTCGCATCTACCGTCAGCAGCGCAAGGTGGTGCGGGAAATTCTAACCATCTTCCAACACAATCCTGACAGCACCGTTCCCCGGCTTAAGCAGCACGCTGATTTGCCCATTGCCCGCATCTTCCTGGAAGCCATGGAGCTGCCCCAACTTTCTCCCAACGGCTTTCGTCTGGCTCTGGAAAGCGCCACCCAGGCCGAACTTCCCCTGCTGCGTCGCTTCAATACGATCTTTGACATTATCATCAGTGCCGCACCGCTGCTGGGTTTGCTGGGTACCATCCTGGGGTTAATCCGCTCCTTCTCTTCACTGGAATTGGGAGATCTCAACGCCAGTAACGCGGCGGGCGTCACCGGAGGCATCAGCGAAGCCTTGATTTCCACAGCGGCTGGTATGGCGATCGCCATCTTCACCCTTATCTTTGCCAACCTATTTCGCGGTTTGTATCGGCGGCAGGTGGCCCTCATTCAGGAGTATGGTGGTCAGCTTGAACTACTTTATCTATATCGCTATGAACGGGAACACGGCAACGTTCTCATCGGGAGCAGACAGTCATGAATATCCCCGAAGAACCTGATATTCCACCCCAAATTAACATCGTGCCGATGATCGATGTGATCTTTGCTATCCTCACGTTTTTCATTATTTCGACGCTGTTCCTGACCCGATCAGAAGGATTGCCCGTCAATTTGCCAAAGGCCAGCACGGCTGAGTCCCAACAGCAAGCAAAGATTGTCGTTACGATTGATGATGCAGGTCAGATATCGCTTAATCAAGAACCCATATCGTTTGAAGAATTGACGTCTGGCGTAGCGGCACTGAAGGGCGATCGCCCAGAAGCCCTTGTGACTATCAACGCCGATGAACGGGTCTACCACGGCATTGTGGTAGCGGTGATGGATGAACTGCGCACCGTTGAAGGAGCACGATTAGGGATTGCCACCCAACGCCCCCAGGCGCAGCAGGTGCAGTGAAGCAAATGTTTGCGGCTAGTAGCCTGTCGCTGCTTACTGGGGAGCTTAAGCCCGGTTCCCGTCATTCTCCTGGCCTCGGGTACGTTTTGTTGCACTGCTCAGCCTCCTACCCCTTCACCTAACCAGCCGTCGCGCTGAAGGGTACGGTGTTTTCTGTGGGCGATCGCTCCCACTACCAGTAAATACCAAACACGGTTTGCAGCACGCGCACCGGGACGTTTTCCACACGACAGAAATCAAAGCGGTTCAAATCCCTCACAGGCAGCGATCGGCCCAGGGCCACCCCTTCATCAAAGCGTTGGAGATGCTCCTGCGTAAACCGATACACCCCTGGATAGAGGAACCGCGCCGCAAATTTGAAGATCCAGTAATCCCAAAACCGCGTCCGGGAGTCATTGCCCATCGTGACACCAATGACAAAGGCTTCGTCTTCCGGGGAAAAGCCCTTTTCCAGTAAGACATGCATGTAGTCATGGTTGCGCAGTGAAATGCTACCGCCCAGGGCGATGGGGCTTTCGGGATTCTCCAGCAGCCAGATAATCCAGGGAATGTCCCAGGGGTTGTCGCCTCCCAGTTTGGCGTAGGCTTGCGCGAGATTCTGATGCATCGTTTTCATGGTTATCCTCCAATTCGCTTGAGCTGCACTTCAGTTCGCTGGTTTTGGGGATGGGTCGGGTCAATATCGGGCAGCGGCTGGCTGAAGCCCATCCCCTGCACCGCGATTTGCAGGCTGACGCCCCGCGACTTGAGGTAGTCGGCCACCACCTGGGCACGCTGCTGGCTGAGGGACTGGTTGAACGCCGCCGACCCCGTCCTGGAGGTGTGGCCCACAATGTTGAGTGCGGTCGTATCGGGGCTAAAATCGCTGACCTCACGGGCAAACTGGTCCAGCGTCTGCTGCCCTTCGGCGGTCAGGGTGGCAGACCCCGTGGCAAAGCTCACCGTCCCCCGCACCTGGAGGTTGCCAATGGCGGCGGCGGCCTGCACCTGCTGCTGGCTAACGGCCTGGGTAGCCGTGGATTGTTCACCGGAAATTATTGCCGCGAGATCCGGGTCAGTTACTTTAATTGCTTCAATAATCTGTCGTGCATTGGCGGCAGCTTCCGTGATAAAGGTCGCACGATACAGCGCTGACGCATCGGGAACGGGGGCAACTGCCGTCCCCGCCAGGGTGAGAACGGCCTGGGCGGACTGAATGCGCTGCTCCAGCGTGCCCTGGGAAAACCACTGCTCCGTCTCGATACTGGAGAAGAAGTCAATGCCGCTGGCGACCTTAGCCGCATCCTGCTGGGTCAAACCCCCATCAGCGGCGATCTGAGCATTGAGGGTGCTGGCGTTACGAATCAGGGTGTCTGTGTGCTGATAGTAGGCGGTCAGAAAGGCTTTCAGTTCGTCGGGGCGCTGTTCAATTAGCCGATTGCTGGCCACCATCACGTCAATGATGGAGTTGGGCACGTCTTCGCTGCTGAGGGCAATGGTGTTGCCCGCCAGAGCCGCCTTTGAGACATCCGGTTCCCAGAGAATGGCGATCGCCACCCGTGCATCCGACTGAAGGACTTCATAGGCCTGGGCGGAATCCTCGACTTCCACCACTTCAAAGTCAGCCAGGTTGAACTGTTCAAACTTGATGTCCAGCAAACGCGCCAGGTATTCACTGGGCGTGCCCGCTGCATAGACGATTTTAAGCCCAGGTGTGGATGCCCTCAGGGTTTCCAGATCATTCAGGCTGGTGAGGTTGGGGAACTGGGCAGTGTTGAGCACCACGGCATCCGCGCCCACCGTACGGTCAATCAGCCCCACAATCCTGCCGTCTGGATGGTGGGTGAGAAACTGATCCAGGGTGGTGACGATGAGATCCGCTTCTTTACCCAGATCTGCCGCCCGCTGGGCCTGATCCAGTTCCTCCTGGTAGCGGATGCCGAGATCGGCACGGGATAGGGTGTCGGCAAAGTCGGCGGAACGCAGGGAGCTGTAGCCGGAAAACCCGTCGCCCAGGACGGTCAGCGGTTGCTGGTAGTTGCCATAGAGCTGCACCTGGGTTAAGCCGCTGGGCAGGCTGGGGGCGAGCTGTCGATAGCCCTGAAAGCCAGCAATGCCCGCAATCAGCGCCCCACCGATGTAGACAATAGGGGGCAAACCTTTCTTGAGACCTTTCTTGGAACCTTGCTTCGGATTAGCTGTTTTCATGGTGATCTCCTTTGATAGTGAAATTGACCTGAGACTTGAGGGCTGCTAGCCGTTCGGCAGCTTTGAGCTGGTTTGTTTTGCGCTGTGCTTCTTTACCCAGGGATTGCAGATCCATGTGAGCCGTGGCCGTAATGGACTGGCGACCGATGGCGTCCTGGGCGGCTTCAAAGGTGTGGACCGCGCTCTCGGAACTGAGGCCCGAAAGGGCATTGGCTTGCTGCAACGCAACGGTGACCCTTTGCAAAGAAGCACTGACCTTCTGCTGGGTTTTCATCTGCTGGAGTTGCCGCTGTTGCTCCAATAGGTGCTGCCGACCGGCTTCAAAGTTTTTCTGGGCGGTGCTGACATGGGTTTCCAGTTGGGGGATGGTCTGTTCAATCACCTCCAGCTCTCCCAGCACCGTCAGGGCTGCATCGTCCTCACCGTTTTGCACCAGCTGGGCCGCCTGCCGATCAAGGCTCTGGGCCTGCGACTGCATCTCGGTTAGCAGCTTTTCCGCCTGCTGGAGGGCCGCAAACTGCTGGGCAACGGCCTCAGTGAGGCGTTCGACGTTGTCGGCAACGTCATCCAGGGACTGTTGGGCGATCGCCACGGTGCGGGCATCCCCCGCATCCAGGGGCTGACCCATCAACCAGGCCCAACTTCCCACCAAAATTCGTCCGGCTTTCTCGCCGAATAGCCAGTATAAAAAAGGTTTCATTGTTTAATCTCTGTTAGAACTTTGCTAACGCATCTGGGAACGGCGTAATTGCCTGAGGTATTGAAATTTGCACCATGATGAAACCTCTGAATCGTTCCCGCTCTCCCTAAGGGTGAAATCACTTATGTGAGCTACTTCAGTTATATTGCCTTCATGTGAGATTGTCAACTCACATAGCCTAAATTCTCACATGACTGCTGATCCCCCTGGTTCCCTATCCACCTGTGGGATACACTGGGCAGCAGGATGACAGGGGCGATCGCCCACCCAACCCCCCAAATGGTCAAGCGCAGCCGATCCTGGTACAAACTCCGCAAAGCCCTGCACAGCCGAGGTGTGGCCAATGTTTGGGGACAACTGGCGATCGCCCAGCTAGCGCTCCTGGGGCTGCTGTACTGGACCTGGCCACCCGTCTCCCTGACGCTGGTGGTGCCCGCTGCCGAAGTGCCCTACTGGTCAGACATCATTCAGGCGTTCGAGGCCGACCATCCTCACATTCGCATTCGCCCCATCGGGCTGAACAATCCCCAGGGGGACATCACGGTTAATCTGAAGGAGCTTTGCACCCTGGAAGTGCCGGAGCGATCGCTCTGTGACATCATTTATTTGGACGTGATTTGGGTGCCGGAGCTGGCGGCCAGGGGCTGGCTGCGGAACCTGGACGACCAGGTTTCGGCGACGGAGCTGGCCCAGTTTGTCGATAGCGAGGTGGCTGCCGGGCGCTATGGCCAGGGGCTTTATCGCATTCCCTTCCGGGCCGACTTCGGCATGCTGTACTATCGGGCGGATTTGCTCCAGCAGGCGGGCTATGCTCCCCCCGACAGGTTTCAAGACCTGCTGCGCATTGCCCAGGATCTCCAGGCCCAGGGAGCCGCTCCCTGGGGCTATCTCTGGCAGTCGCAGCGGGAAGGGCTGGTGGCTGCCTTTGTGGAAGTGCTGCATGGCCACGGGGGCTATTGGATTGATCCGGAAACACGAGCCGTGGGGCTGGATGAACCGGAGGCGATCGCCGCCGTTGAGTTTCTGCTGGAGACCATCGCTTTAGGCGTATCGCCGCCCCTCACCAATCCCTACACGGACGCAGAGGCGTTTCAAGCTTTCCTGGCAGGAGAAGCGGTGTTTATGCGCAACTGGCCCTATGTGTTGGGTCTGGATGAAGCTGCCGCTTCGCCGTTGCGCAATCAAATCCAGCGCATTCCCATGGCGCTCCATGCCCCGGGGGAAACCGGCGGCGGCTGCAAAGGGAGTTGGGGGTTGGGAATTGCGCGGCGATCGCAGCATCCCCAGCAGGCGTGGCGGGCGGTGCAGTACTTCACCAGCGAGGCGGCCCAGCGGCGGTTTGTGCAGCGAACCAGCTACGTGCCCAGCCGCAAGGCCCTGATTCCTGAACCTATGGTGATTGAGGCGGCGGAACAGGCCGTTTTGCGGCCCCCCATTGCCGAATACGCCAATGTCTCCCTGATTTTGCAGGACTACCTGGGGAAAGTGCTGCGGGGCCAGTTCGCCCCCGACGTGGCCATGAGAACCGCTGCTGAGCAAACCCGGCTGCTGCTGGAACGGACTAGTTCAGGTCAATGATTCCGTCCTGGGGCATTTCCTGGCGGGCTTCCCGGTAGCCCTGAAACCACAGTAGCGCCGTTACCAGCAGCGCCGAGAACAGTGTCAGATTGAGCAGCTTGAGCCACAGGGGAGCGGGGGGGGGCGATCGCCGCACGGGCGGGGCAGTCAGTCCTGACTTGAGCTGGTTCAGCACGAAGGGGGCATTGGGCGGTCGCTGCCAAAACAGCGGCTCCATCAGATAGTCCAGCCAGTCTGCCAGTGGCTTGGGCACCGCCGGAGCCTCGTCGCGCCAGAGGAGAGATCCGGTCTGGTCGCTGGCGTCCAGATCCAGGGGATGGATGGCCGTCAGCAGAAAAACAAAGGTGCGTCCCAGGGCGAACAGGTCAGACTGGGGCACGGTGCGGCCCGTCACCTGCTCGGGGGCGGTGTAGCCCGGAGAAAAAATGCCCATGCCGGTGACATCCTTGCCCATCAGCCGCTCAATGACGGTATGGGAGACTTCCCGCACCGTGCCAAAGTCAATTAAAATCAGCTGCCCATCCGGGCGCAGCATGACGTTGGAGGGCTTGATATCCCGGTGCAGGTAGCGATGCTGGTGCAGATGGGCCAGTACCTCCAGGAGCTGCACCAGCCAGGCGAAAGCCCGCTGGGGTTCGACGGGGCCTCGCTTTTCCACCAGGGTTTGCAAATTCTTTCCCGGCACTTTCTCCATCACCAGACAGTGCAGCGGCTTCTTGCGCTGGGGCAGCACCAGGGAAAAGTACCCATCCCCTGGCGCAATTTTGGGCAAGCCTGGGTGGTGCAGCGTTTGCAGGGCCTCGGCCTCTTGCTGGAGGAGACGCACCGCCGCCGAGTGAGTCTTTTTGGATACTTTCAGGACTTTGTAGCGATCGCCCTCCTGCCTTTCATGCCACAAATCCTCCACTTCAAAGATCTCCGCATTGCCCGGCTCCTGCAAAGACCGCAGGGGTAGTATTAATCGGTAGCGATCGCCAATGCACAGCGGGGCACCGCACCCGGCACAAGTGTCGGCGGCATCGCTGTTTTGCCGCTGCTTGCACTTGGGGTTGATGCAGTACGCCATAGGTGCGGTCTAGCCTTAGTGGAGCCGATCTGAAAGCAGTCTATCAAAGTCAGGACTCCAGGTTTTGAGCCAGTATCGTCATCACGGTGGGGGGCAGGTTGAAGCGCCCCTCCGAGGTTTCCAGAAGCGATCGCTGCTTGAGGGATTGCAGCGCCTGGATGAGATCCTGGGGCGAGGCATCGGGTAGAGCAGCAATGAGTTCATCCATAGTCATCGGCTGCTGTTTCAAAGCAATCTGATGCAGCACCTCCTCCTCCACCTCAGACACCCGGTCAAGAATGTCTTCAATGTAGTCGCTGATGTCGTGGGTAAACAGGGTGGTTTTCAGGAAGGTGGTCACGTTGCCGTCAAACACTTCGCGAATGGTGGTGGCCACCATTTTTAGCATGAAGGGATTACCCCGGTAGCCGCGAATCAGGTCTGCCCATTTTTGCGGATCCCCCGTCACGCCTTTCTCAATGAGCAACTGCTGGGCATCGGCTTCCCTCAGGCCGCCGAGGGTGAGCGATCGCACGGGCGAGGTTTCCCCTTCCAGCAGGGAGATTTCCGCCGGTTTCTCCTGGCTCGTTACCAGAACACAGCTCTGGTGGGACTCCTGCCCCACCCGCTGAAACAGCTTGCCATAGTCCCCATAGCCCTCACGGTAAATTCCCGCCAGGCGACCGCTCTGTAGAATGGACTCCGCACCGTCCAGCACCAGCAAACCGCGCCGGTTACGGAAATGGGTCAGAAGAGCGGAGAGCGGCTGTTCCCAATCTTCAGGGTACGGCTTACCGTCATATGAGAAATTAGTTCCTTTCGTAAGGACGTGATTGGCCTGACGAAGCACCTCCCCCAGCGAAGGGGCCTGCCGCAGCGAGAACCAGATAATAAACCCAAACTCGTTTTGAAGCTGGCGGGCCAGCTTTACGGCCAGCGCAGTCTTGCCGATGCCCGCCATGCCCAGCACCGTTACCAGGCGGCACCGATCCTCCAGCAGCCAATGGCGCAGCTTGGTCAGCTCAGCTTCCCGTCCGTAGAAGACTGCACTATCCGGAGCCTCCCCCCAATAGTGAGCGGGCGCTACCGGAACGGGGCTGTCCTCAACAATTGGGAGGGGAGCCGTCTCTCCAGAAGACGGCGACTGCATCTGCGGCTGCTCTTGATAGCGGGACACCAGTAGCTGCTGCAGCCGAGTGAGCTTCACGGGACCACGACCGCTGATCTGAAACTTCTGATAAACCTCACTCAATCGCTTACGGACAGCATCGCCGCTAATTCCCAGATCCTGGGCGATCGCCGCAGTCGACTTTCCATCCATAGCCAGAAACAGCACCTCCCGCTCGGCCTTGGACAGGTGGTGCTCCTGGGCGATCGCATCTAGAAAGTCTTGCGGAATCACGGCATTGCTCACATAGGAAATTTGGTTCCATGCTAACTCATTATTGTGAGAAGCGGTCATCCAGGGGGCAGGGACGCTCAGACGGCTCATTGCACCAGAACCCAGCAGCCTTTTGCTGCTTGCTTTATTAATTTAATGATCGGCAAGGGTTACAGATCTGGAGGGAGAAAATCGCGACTACAGAATCGCCCTGCAGGATAGCCTTTGCTGGCCCCATGGCATTCAAGTTTGCGGTAGCCTGGTGGCGATCGCCGATTCCGGCAACAATCGGGTACCACTGACATCTGAATTTATCCGCAGATTGCGCAGATTAAGCAGATTAGGCAGGAGAGCGCCGCTCGCAATCTGCGTCCATCTGCGTAATCTGCGGATCAACACCACCTCCGCCACAAACGGTAAACCCTTTTCCAGAGATAACCATTCATGGTCGCTAACCCTATTACAAAACCCATCCCTCCTGAAAGCGCTGCCGCCGAGGCCGCCGTGGAAATTCGCGTGAAAGGCACCGTCCAGGGGGTGGGCTTTCGTCCGACGGTGTACCAGTTGGCGATCGCCCACGATTTGCGGGGCGAGGTCTACAACGATGCCGCTGGGGTGCTGATTCGGGTGGCCGGAACCGCCAGTCAGATTGCGCAATTCGTAGAGCGGCTGCGGTTGGATGCGCCGCCCCTGGCAAAGGTTGAGTCGGTGGAGGTGGGGGCGATCGCTCCCACAACCGTTCCCCAAACCGTTTTTGAGATCACCCCCAGCCGCTCTGGACAAAGCCAGACCCAAATTGCCCCCGATGCAGCCACCTGTCCCCAGTGTCTGGCCGACAGCCTCGATCCCGACTGCCGCTTCTATCGCTATCCCTTCACCAACTGCACCCACTGCGGCCCCCGGCTGAGCATCGTCCGCGCCATTCCCTACGACCGCGATCGCACCAGCATGGCGACTTTTCCCATGTGTCCGGCCTGTCGGGAAGAGTACGACGACCCGCTGAACCGCCGCTTCCATGCCCAGCCCGTCGCCTGTCACCGCTGCGGACCCAGGGCATGGCTGGAGCGGGCCGATGGGCGTCCGGTGGTGGCCGATCTGTTTTCCAGGCTGGATGATGTGGATGCGGTGTGTACGTTGCTTCAGCGGGGCGAAATCGTGGCCATCAAAGGGCTGGGCGGCATTCACCTGGCCTGTGATGCCACCAACGAAGCCGCCGTCAGCCAGCTCCGCCAGCGCAAACGGCGATACCACAAGCCCTTTGCCCTGATGGTGCGCGATCTGTCGGTGATTGCTCCCTATTGTGAGGTGGATGAGGGGGAGCGATCGCTCCTGGAAAGTGCCGCTGCGCCCATTGTGCTGTTGCAGCGTCGCACGAGTCCAATGGTAGGGAGTGAGTCTTCCCAGACCTTGCCGCCCATCGCGCCTTCCGTGGCTCCCCATCTGCCCACCCTGGGGGTGATGCTGCCCAACACGCCCCTGCACCACCTGATGCTGAAGCGCATGGGGCGGCCCATCGTGCTCACCAGCGGCAACCTGTCCGACGAGCCGCAGTGCATTGACAACGATACGGCCAGGGAAAAGCTGGGCCAGATTGCCACCTATTTCCTGCTGCACAACCGGGAGATTGTCAACCGGGTGGACGATTCCGTCGTGCGGGTGGTGGCGGGTCAGCGGCAAACGCTGCGGCGGGCCAGGGGCTATGCGCCTGCGCCGATTCGTCTACCAGATGGCTTTGAAAAGATGCCGCCCATTCTGGCAATGGGAGGCGAGCTGAAAAGTACCTTCTGTCTGGCCCGCAGCGGGGAGGCGATCCTGTCCCAGCATCTGGGCGATCTGGAGAATGCCACGGCGTTTGCGGCCTACCAGGATACCCTGGCGCTGTATCAGCAGTTGTTTGAGCCGGGGGCGATCGCCCAAAAATCTCCCTGGGGGGCGATCGCCGCTGACCTCCACCCCGACTACCTGGCCACCAAGCTGGGCCACCAGCTCGCCCAGGAGGGGGATCTGCCGCTCTACGGCATCCAGCACCACCATGCCCATATTGCCGCCTGTATGGTGGAGCACGGTCTACCCATCCACACCCCTGCCGTCCTCGGCATCGCCCTGGATGGCCTGGGCTACGGCGCAGACAGCACCCTCTGGGGCGGCGAGTTCTTGTTGGCGGACTATCGCGGCTTCCGGCGGCTGGCCCACTTCGAACCGATGGCCATGCTGGGGGGCGCTCAGGCCGCTCGCCAGCCCTGGCGCAATACCTACGCCCAGCTCATGGCCGCCCTGGGGTGGGAGGCGCTGACGGAGCGGTGTGGCGATCTGGAGCTGGTGCAGTTTCTGGCCACCAGGCCCCGTCCCGTGCTGGATCAAATGCTGGCCACCCAGATGGGTTCCCCCCTGGCCTCTTCGGCGGGACGGCTGTTTGACGCGGTGGCGGCGGCGGTGGGCTGCTGTCGCGAAGCCGCCAGCTATGAGGGGCAGGGGGCGATTGAGCTGGAGGCCCTTGTCCAGCCGGACACTTTATGGGACGAATCCTGTGGCGAACCTTATCCAATGGCGATCGCCCAACCCCACCAAACCCCCATCCTCTCCGCCGCGCCCCTCTGGCCTGCCCTGCTGCAAGACCTCCAGCGGGGTGTTGAGAAATCCGTGATCGCCGCCCGCTTCCATCAGGGGCTGGCGATCGCCGTTGCCCAACTGGCGGCAGACCTGGCGGAGCGTCATCCGCTCACCCAGGTGGTGCTTTCGGGCGGCGTGTTTCAAAACCAGGTGCTGCTGGTGGCGGTGACGGAGCGGCTACGGCAGCGGGGGCTGACCGTGTTGACGCCCCATGAGGTGCCGCCCAACGATGGCGGACTGTCGCTGGGACAGGTGGCGATCGCCGCTGCCCAGACATTGTAAATTCTTGTTTGCCAACCCTTAAGAAAGGACTTTAAATCAACACGTTCAGGCATTCCAGGGCAGATCCTGGAGATTAGCGATGTTGATTCAGATGCTTTAAATCATGTGTTTAGGCGTTCCAGGACAAATTCTAGAAATTAGCGACGTGGACCAGATGCTGGCGATCGTGGACGTGGGCGGGGTGCGGCGACCGGTAAACATCGCCTGCATCGTGGACGAGGCCCATCCGGTCGAGTCCTGCGTGGGGGACTGGGTGCTGGTGCACGTGGGGTTTGCCATGAACCGCATCGACCCCAAAGAAGCCCAGCTCACATTGGATCTGCTGGAGGAAATGGCGGCGGTTCACGAAACGATGGCGGCAACTTAGATGATTCTTGGAAATGTTTATGCAGTTAGTAAAGTTTGATGTATCCGCAGATGGCGCAGATGGACGCAGATAAGGCAGCGACAGCAGGACGGGTTTTATCAAGAAGGTCAGATGACGCCCCTGAATTTCTTGCCTAACTCACCTCCATCGCCTCTACACAAGAATTTTATTAATCTGCGTAATCTGCGTAATCTGCGGAAAAAAACACCCCAACAAAACTCAAACCCTTCTTAAAAAATTTCTAAGGAAATCCTTCATGAAATACGTCCAAGAATTTCGCGACCCCCAAAAAGCCCACGGACTGCTAGAGGAAATCACCGTCCTGGGCGACCAGCTTACCCAGTCGCGCCCCGGCCCCATCAAGATCATGGAGGTGTGCGGCGGCCATACCCACGCCATCTTCAAATACGGTTTAGAGTCCCTGCTGCCGCCCACGGTGGAGCTGATCCACGGCCCTGGCTGTCCGGTGTGCATCATGCCCAAAGGCCAGTTGGATGATGCGATCGCCCTGGCCCAGCACCCCGACGTGATGCTTACCACCTTTGGCGACGTGATGCGGGTGCCCGGTTCCCGGCAAAGCCTGCTCCAGGCCAAGGCGGAGGGAGCCGACATCCGCATGGTGTATTCGCCCCTGGATGCGCTGGCGATCGCCCAAAAGCACCCCGACCGTGAGGTAGTATTTTTCGCCATTGGCTTTGAAACCACCGCCCCCAGCACCGCCCTGACCGTTCTTCAGGCCGAACGGCAGGGAATCGAAAACTTCAGCCTGTTTTGCAACCACGTCCTGGTGGTGCCTGCCCTGGAGGCGCTGTTGAGCAACCCCGACCTCCAGCTCGATGGCTTCATTGGCCCTGGACACGTCAGCATGGTCATCGGTGCCCGTCCCTACCAGGTGATTGCCGAGCGCTACCGCAAGCCCATCACGGTTTCCGGCTTTGAGCCGCTGGATATCCTCCAGTCCCTCTGGATGGTGCTGCGCCAGTTGGCCGACGGTCGCTGCGAGGTGGAAAACCAGTACACCCGGCTGGTGCAGGAGGAAGGAAATGCCGTGGCCCTGGCGGCGATGGCCAAAGTCTTCGCGGTGCGGGATCAGTTTGAATGGCGTGGCCTGGGCGACATTCCCGCCTCGGGCTTCCGGATGCACCCCGACTATGCCCGCTTTGATGCCGAAGCCAAGTTCACCCTGCCCCATCGGCGGGTGGCGGACCACAAAGCCTGCGCCTGCGGCGACATCCTCAAGGGAGTCAAAAAACCGTGGGAATGCAAGGTCTTCGGCACCGCCTGCACCCCCGAACACCCGATTGGCGCTTGCATGGTGTCCTCTGAGGGAGCCTGCGCCGCCTACTACAAATACGGTCGCGCCACCGTCGATCGCCAACCTGCCCGTTCCCAACCTGCGCTCCGCTAATCGCCATGAATATTCCCATATCAAAACCCAATCTCCCCAAACTGCCGCGCCTGCGGGATCAGACCATCACCCTGGCCCACGGCAGCGGCGGGCAGGCCATGCACGACCTGATTGCCGCCCTGATGGTGAGCCAGTTTCAGGGGGCAGTGCCCGCCGCAATGGAGGATCAGGCCAGGATTCCTTTGCAGGAGTTGATGGCGCTGGGCGATCGCCTCGCTTTCACCACCGATTCCTATGTGGTCGATCCCCTGTTTTTTCCAGGGAGCGACATTGGGGCGCTGGCGGTCAACGGCACGGTCAACGACCTGGCCGTGGGCGGCGCGATTCCCTGCTACCTCACCTGCGCCCTGATTCTGGAGGAGGGTCTGCCCATCGACACCCTGCGCCACGTGGTGGAGAGCATGACATTGGCGGCTCAGCGGGCGGGCGTCGCCATTGTGACCGGCGACACGAAGGTAGTGCCACGGGGCAGCGTGGACAAGCTGTTCATCAACACCGCTGGCATCGGCGTCATGCGCACGGGCGTCACCCCGGCGGCTACCCAGCTTCAGCCGGGGGATGTGGTGCTGGTGAATGGGCCGATTGGCAACCACGGAGCAACCATCCTGGTGGCCCGTGGCGAACTCTCCCTGGAAACCGACCTGCAAAGCGACTGCCAGCCCCTCAACGGTTTGGTGGACGCCATTGTGTCCGTGTGTCCCGAAGTGCGGGCCATGCGGGATGCCACCCGGGGCGGACTGGCCACCGTGCTCAACGAATTTGCAGACAGTTCCCAGGTGGGCATTCAACTCCAGGAAGACCAGATTCCCGTAGATACTGCCGTCGCCGGACTGTGTGAACTGCTGGGCCTGGACCCGCTCTATCTCGCAAATGAAGGCAAGCTGGTGGTGGTGGTGCCCCCCGATCGCGCCGAGGTCGTCCTGCAAGCGATGCGATCGCACCCCACCGGCACCCACAGCCGCATCATTGGCCAGGTCACCCCTGGTCAGCGGGTCTCGCTAAAAACCACCTTCGGCACCGAGCGCATCGTCGATCGGCTGGTGGGAGATCAACTACCGAGGATTTGCTAATGCACGAACTGGGAATTACGCAAAACATAGTGGCGATCGCCAGCGAACACGCCCAGGGAGCCAGAGTACAGCGCCTTTCCCTGGAAATCGGCCAGCTCACGGCGATTCTCCCGGATGCCATTCGCTTCTGCTTCGATGTCTGCGCCCAGGGCACCGTGCTGGAAGGGGCGACCCTGGAAATTTTGGAAACCCCCGGCCTGGGCCAGTGCCGAGAATGCGGCCACCAGCTCCCCCTCAGCCAACCCTTTGGCGTCTGCGTCTGCGGCAGCACCCGGCTGGACATTATTCAAGGGCAAGAACTACTCATCAAAGAATTGGAGACAGAAGTGCTATGTGCGTAACCTGCGGCTGCTCCGACCAAGCCCAAGTCACCTACACCCGCCCCGGCGAGCATCCCGCTACCCCCGACGCACCCATGGCGGATACTCAACACACCCACGTTCTACCAGACGGCACCATCATCACCCATACCCACGCCGGAGAATCCCATAATCACGACCATCATCACCACCATCACCAGACCCACCATCACCAGTCCGATCACCACGACCATCACCGGGATCAAAGAAACCACCATCCCCGCCCCGAAGAAGACCATCCACCCACCCACCCATCTACCCACCCACCCATCCACTCAACCTTGACCCAATCCGCCCAAATCCACGCCCAGGCCCACATCTCCACCCTCACCCTGGAGCAAAACCTCCTTTCCAAAAACAACCTGATTGCCGCCCAAAACCGGGGCTGGCTGAAGGGGCGACACATTACCGCCCTCAACCTGGTCAGTTCCCCCGGAGCCGGAAAAACCACCCTGCTGGTGCGCACGATTCAAGACCTCCAGGCGGAAATTCCCATCGCGGTGATTGAGGGGGATCAGGAAACCGCCCAGGACGCCGAACGGATTGCCGCCACAGGCTGTCCAGCAATCCAGGTGAACACGGGCACGGGCTGTCACCTGGAGGCGGCCATGATCGAGCGAGGGTTAGAGGCCCTTAACCCGCCCACCCATTCCCTGGTGCTGATCGAAAACGTGGGCAATCTGGTCTGTCCGGCCCTGTTTGACCTGGGGGAGAAAGCCAAGGTAGTCATGCTCTCGGTGACGGAGGGCGAAGACAAACCCATCAAGTATCCCCACATGTTTCGCGCCAGCCAGGTGATGGTGTTGACCAAAACTGATTTGTTACCCTACGTTAACTTTGACGTTAACCGCTGCCTTGACTATGCCCGCCAGGTCAACCCGGATTTAAAGATTTTCCAGGTATCTGCCGTTTCTGGAGAGGGGCTGTCAGATTGGTACGCCTGGTTAAAATCGACGGCGGCTTGATTCCCAGGAAATCGATCAGAGGTTTCGCTGCCGTAAAGACGGCCCATTTTTCCCCCCAAAACTCTGAGGGGAGTGAAACGGTGTCTGCCCGTCCCGTTTCAAGATTTGTTTCAAGATTTGTGAAGTTAGCTGCCCAAGAGCGCGTGTCTGGATAAGCAGCACTCTTTCGAGCGGCTAAAAATCCCATTCCCCGATAGAGCCGTACCCAATGCAGGCAAAGCCCACAGATAGACCACTAGACAAGCCCATATCCACCATGATTATCATGCACTAGAAGCACAGGTGAAATTACCGCAGACAAGCCATGATAAAGAGTCCTACCGCCCAGATTTACTCAGTTTTACCACAAGAGCGGGAAGATCTGGCTTGATTTTTATGGATATTGGCTATAAGTAGAAAACAGGAGCACTTAACTGGAGCAGCACTGAGATCGAAGCGCCATTCATCTGAGCTTTAGTTTGGAAGCTGTTAGTTTGGAAGCTAGGATGGGAACCAAAAGTAAAGACGGAGGCAGTATTATTACGCAGCGGGGGCTACACAGCCGCTGCCCTCATGTCTTTTGCGTCCCAATCCATCCCGCACCATAAATTAATCCTATCTGTTGAGAAATAGCAGAAGCCCATGTCAACTCTGGTTATCGTCGAATCTCCCACCAAAGCAAAAACAATCCGCAACTACTTGCCCGCTGGCTATCAGGTGGAGGCATCCATGGGGCATGTGCGCGATTTGCCCCAATCCGCCAGCGAGATTCCGGCGGCAGTCAAAGGAGAAGACTGGGCAAAGCTGGGCGTCAATGTGCAGGCTAATTTTGAGCCGCTCTATGTCATTCCCAAAGACAAGAAAAAGGTGGTCAAGGCGCTTAAAGACGCCCTCAAGCAGGCTGATGAACTCGTCCTGGCAACTGACGAAGACCGCGAAGGGGAGAGCATTAGCTGGCACCTGACCCAGGTGTTGAAGCCCAATGTACCCATTAAGCGCATGGTCTTCCATGAGATTACCGAAGAAGCCATCCAGCAGGCCCTGGCCAATTGTCGAGATATCGACGATCAGCTGGTGCATGCCCAGGAAACCCGCCGCATTCTAGATCGCCTGGTGGGCTATACCCTGTCTCCGCTGCTCTGGAAGAAGATTGCCTGGGGGCTATCAGCGGGGCGGGTTCAGTCGGTTTCGGTGCGGCTGCTGGTCAGCCGGGAGCGACAGCGCCGCGCCTTCCGCAAAGGTTCCTATTGGGATCTGAAGGCCATCCTGGTCCAAAACGACGTCCCCTTCGAGGCCAAGCTCACTGCCCTGGGAGGGACACGACTGGCCACGGGGAGCGACTTCGATGAAGCCACCGGACAGATCGTTGAAGGGCGTAATGTGATCCTGCTCAGCGAAGCCGAGGCGCGATCGCTCCAGGAACGGCTCCAGTCCCAACCCTGGGCGGTCAGCAACCTGGAAGAGCGCTCGTCTACCCGCAAGCCCGCTCCCCCCTTCACCACCTCCACTCTGCAGCAAGAATCCAACCGAAAGCTGCGCCTCTCTGCCAGAGACACCATGCGGGTGGCCCAGGGGCTGTATGAGCGGGGCTTTATTACCTACATGCGAACGGATTCGGTGCATTTGTCGCAGCAGGCGATCGCCGCTGCCCGCAACTGCGTTCAAAACATGTACGGCAACGAGTACCTGAGTCCTGAAGCACGGCAGTATTCCACCAAATCCAAAGGCGCACAGGAGGCCCACGAAGCCATCCGACCGGCGGGCAGTACCTTTCGCACCCCCCAGGAAACAGGCCTGAGCGGACGTGATTTTCAGCTCTATGACCTCATCTGGAAGCGCACCGTTGCCACCCAGATGGCTGAGGCCCGTCAGACCCACATCACTGTGCAAATTCAGGCCGATGACGCCGAATTTCGCGCCACCGGAAAGCGCATCGACTTCCCTGGCTTTTTCCGGGCCTACGTAGAGGGATCGGACGATCCCGACGCCGCCCTGGAAGATCGGGAAGTTATTCTGCCGACGCTGCGGGTTGGCGATACTCCCACCTGTCGCGACCTGGAAGCCGTGGGTCACGAAACCCAGCCCCCCGCCCGCTTCACCGAAGCCTCCCTGGTCAAAACCCTGGAGAGCGAAGGCATCGGACGGCCCAGCACCTACGCCACCATCATCGGCACCATCATCGACCGGGGCTATGCCCAAATGGTGAACAACAGCCTGGTGCCCACCTTCACTGCCTTTGCCGTCACTTCCCTGCTGGAAAATCACTTTCCCGACCTGGTGGACACCAGCTTTACGGCTCGCATGGAGCAAACCCTCGACGAAATTTCTACGGGTGAGGTCGACTGGCTCCCCTATCTCCAGGAGTTTTACCTGGGGCAGTCGGGGCTAGAAAATCAGGTAAAGCAGCGGGAAGACCAGATTGATCCAACGGAAGCCCGCACCATTAGTTTGGAGGGGATTCACGCCAAAGTGCGGGTGGGTCGCTATGGAGCCTACATTGAGGCCGAAAATGAGGAAGGCCCGGTGAAGGCGTCCATTCCCCACGACCTGACACCGTCTGACCTGGATGCCAGCCAGGTGGAAGTTCTTCTCAAGCAAAAAACAGAGGGGCCAGAGAAGCTGGGGCATCACCCTGAAACGGGCGAACCCATCTACATCCTCATTGGCCCCTATGGCCCCTATGTCCAACTGGGCGACGAGAGCGAGGCCAACCCCAAACCCAAGCGAACCTCCCTGCCCAAGGGCATGAAAATGGAGGAGACCACCCTGGAGCAGGCGGTGGGGCTGCTGTCACTGCCAAGGTTACTGGGCTTTCACCCTGATACCAGCGCAAAAATCCAGGCAGGTTTGGGGCGGTTTGGGCCATACGTGGTACATGACCAGGGCAAAGAAGGCCGGGATTATCGCTCCCTGAAAAAAGAGGACGATGTGCTCACGGTTGATCTCGATCGGGCACTGGAACTGCTGGCTCAGCCCAAACGGGGCCGGGGCCGCAAATCCACTACGCCCCTGCGGGAGCTGGGGAAGCACCCCGATGATGAGGGTCTGGTAGCCATTTATGACGGCCCCTATGGCCCCTATGTTAAGCACGGCAAGACGAACGCTTCCCTGCCGGAAGGGGAAACGGTAGAATCGTTAACCCTGGAAAAGGCCGTGAGCCTGCTGTCAGAGAAAGCCAGCACCAAGAAGTCCAGTCGCTCTGGCAAATCCTCAAGTGCAAAGAGCAAAGCGGCCTCCAGCGCCGACGATGCTGACGCCGATGGTCAAGCTGAAACCAGCAAGACCACCGGACGAAAGAAGACCACTCGGTCAAGCACCAGCAAATCGGCGAAGACGGCTTCTAAAGGGGCAAAAGCCAAATCTAGCAGCACAAAGAAAAGCAGCCAGTCCTCCAGCAAATCTTCTAACACCGTGTCGTCGTAAGGGATAAGGGATAAAGCTCATGAAGCTTAGCTCCCAACCTTACGCCGGATAGATTCGGAGCCGCCGATTTGGCTCTTCCCCAAAGCTAGTGGATTTTAGTCGGTAGTGCTCTACGAGTTCGTGCTGCATTTTGCGCACCTTGGCGGAGCGGGGCAGGAGTTCAACAGGTTGGCCCTTAGGAATGACAATCTGCTCGACCGCTAAGCGGGCCTCTTCTAATGCCTCTAGCTCGTCTTCGTCGCCGTTGCGGGAAAACAGGCTGAGGTTAATGGGAGCGTTCGCCGCTTCGGCATCATCCATCTTTAAGATGCGCTGCAGCGCACGAATCATCTGAGCCGTATTGTTGGACTTGACCGTGTAGATCGGGAGATGCCGGGTTTTCGCCATGTGCCGTAGCTTGGAGTGGTTTTTGACGTGCGATCGCAACGCCAGCACGCCATCCGCATTCTCCAGGTCTTTGGTGAGAATCACTGGCAAATTCAGGGTGTGGATCACCTGTTCCAGGGTATTGCGACTCACGCCATAGGGGTAAACGTGAATCGGTGCCCCGTCGGGGTCGATGTCAAACAGATCGCGATCGCCCGAAGAGATTTCCTCCATCGAGGACGCCATGGGGCGATCGAAGGAGTCATTCAGCAGCTCGTCAAACTGCTGGCGCTGGGAAAGCTGATAGCTGTTAGGGGAAGAGCGATCGCGACCAAACTGGTCAGATGCGGGCAATGGATTCATACGTCCCGACGCCCGCCACCCCGTTGCCCCCTGGGAGTCATATCCCGAGCGGGCCGACTTGAGTGGGGTGGTCTTTCCCCCCGATACGGTGCCCAGCTCACGGGTAATCGCCACCTTCCCCGAACTTTTAACCGTGCGGATCTGGGGGTTGGGCAGGCGGCCCCGCAGGAGCAGGTCAACGGTTTCAGAGACATCGTCATGGACGACCCAGCGATAGCGCTCCAGCATCTCAATGGCAATGTCAAAGGTGGGGGGCGCTTTGCGCTCCAGCACGCTCTTTTGGCTGCCCCGCCGCCGTGCCTCCTCATCCCCCAGGGTAACGGATTGAATACCGCCAACCAGATCCGACAGGGTGGGGTTTTTGATCAGGTTTTCAATCTGGTTACCGTGGGCCGTTCCCACCAATTGGACACCTCGCTCCGCAATGGTGCGGGCCGCCAGCGCCTCCAGCTCGGTACCGATTTCGTCGATGACGATCACTTCCGGCATGTGGTTTTCAACCGCCTCAATCATCACCTGGTGCTGCAGCTCTGGCCGGGCCACCTGCATCCGCCGTGCCCGACCAATGGCAGGGTGAGGCACATCCCCATCCCCAGCAATCTCGTTGGAGGTGTCGATGATGACCACCCGCTTATTGAAATCATCCGCCAGCACCCGCGCAATCTCCCGAAGGGCCGTGGTTTTGCCCACACCAGGGCGGCCCAGCAGCAGGATCGAGCGCCCCAGTCCCACCAGGTCGCGCACCATGCCCACGGTACCAAAGACAGCCCGTCCCACCCGGCAGGTCAACCCCACCACTTCTCCGGCCCGGTTACGCATAGCGCTGATCCGGTGAAGCGTTTGCTCAATCCCCGCCCGATTGTCGCCGCTAAAGCTGCCAACCCGGTCGGTGCAGTAATTCAAATCCGCCTCTGACACCGGCAGCTCAGAGAGGTATTCGGCCCGGTCGGGAAAGCGGGCTTCGGGTAGCCGTCCCAGGTCCATTACAACTTCGACCAACTGCTCCCGCTGGGGATGGCCCTCTAGCCGCTGCCGCAGGTCTTGGGGCAAAATTTCCAACAGTCGGGCTAAGTCGTCTGCCGCCACATACTCAACGACCTCCAGGTCTTCAGTACTGGGCAGTTCTGTATCTGCATCGGGAGGTGTAGAATCCTTAAACGGGAAATTACTGATAGACGTCATAAATTCAGGGTGTTAATAACTGCCGATACCGGCTGGGGCAGGCTAAACCAGGTGCCAATCCAGCCTCGAAGGGGAAGGGGAGCCGTTACCTGAACAGGAAGGGTCAGGGGCCTTGTGGGGTCGGGTCATCGCTTAAGAACCAGATAGGGGTTGAACGGGTAGGGAGGACAGGGGCCGGTGGAAGGCCATCGGCGGGTTTATCGGGGCGTCGGACGGTATCGACGACTTGAGCTGGGAAACCAGAGAGTGGGCGATCGCCGTTGCTTCCCACAGCAGGCTGGGGTGTTCTTCCAACCGCAGCAGAGGCTGGGCCGGGTCGGTATGCTCCAGCCGCTCCAGAATGGGAGACAGCAGCCCCCGGGCAAAACTCCCATAGGCCACACCGGCCACCTGGGTTGGTGACCTGGGCTGGCCTGAAGCAGCGGACAGTAACCCTTGCGATCGCAGTTTGAAAACCGTATGGCCATTGGTACCCCCCGCCACCTGCACAGCCCCCGGCAGACCGGCCTGGAGAACCTTCTGGGCCAGCCGAATGGTGGCGTGGGTCGTCCCTTTCCCGATATCGCCGCTCATGGGCCGACCGTCGGTTTGCCAGATCAGGGCACCGGGCAAAGGCGTGATCAGGTCGGCTAAGGCCCACAGGTAATCGAGTAGCCCATCGCCATCGGGGCAGCTTACAGCAACGACCTGGAGCCGATCGAGAAACGGGGCGATCGCCCGCCAGAGGGTTTGAAACTGGGAAAAGCGCCCCACCTGGGTGTGGATTTCCAGGGCATCGACCCCCGCCAGCACCAGTGGCGCTAACTCGCTGGGGCGAATCTGGTGGAATCGGGTGGTGATATGCTGCAGCGGGCAGACTGGTAAACAGCGACCGCAGCCGTAGCAGCGATCGCGAAAAACCCCTGATTCACAGCAGGAGTCATCGAAGCGAATTGCATCGGTGGGGCAAACAGCCTGGCAGGGACGGGGGCACTCAGGCGGGCAGTGGAGCGGGTCAAATTCTGCCTTGCGGAAGTGGGGGTCGTCACCATCGTTGAGGCTGACCATGAGCCAGGGCCGATCTAAGGCCGGAAAGCCCCGCTCCCTCGCGCTTTGGACGAAACGAGCAGCGGCGAGGGTAGCTTCACGGGCCGCAGACACAACCGCCGGATCGGCTGCCACATCAACGCAGTCGGCACCGGCAAGGGCATAGGCCAACACAAGGGAACGGATGGCAGGGAGGTGTTGGAAACTGGCCCCGCAAATCAGCTTGAACCAGTGCCCCTCCCTTAGGGAACGTAAGGGATGGTACAAATCAATCACCCTTACATGCTAATAGGTTAGAGACGAAATGGGGAACGGTGATTTCGAAAATCTATCTCGAAAATCAGTCTACTACACCCCGTACTCGGTTCTGGCGATCGCGCCAAAAAACCTCACGTTTATTGTTTAAGGCTCCTGAAGCCCCCGTCTAAAATCCCCTGGCAGTGCGAAAAGAAAGCGACCCACTAGGGATAGAGGAACAAAACGGTGGCGATCGCCAGCCCTGCACCAATGAGGTAAAACACCCCCACCACCTGCCGCTCTGACCAGCCCGACAGCTCTAAATGGTGATGCAGGGGAGACATTTTGAAGAGGCGCTTGCCCACCCCATTTTCGTCTTTAGTGGCCTTGTAGTAGCTCACCTGGGCCATCACCGATAGGGTTTCTACCAGAAAGATGCCGCTGAGCACCAGCAACCCAAACAGTTGACCCCCCAGCAGGGCGATCGCCGCCATTGCGCCCCCCAGGGCCAGGGATCCCGTATCTCCCATAAAAACGCGAGCCGGATGGCGGTTATGGGCTACAAACCCCAGGCAGCTACCACTCAGGCAGGCAGCGAAAATCATCAGACCCGGAGAAACCGGTGCAACCAGGGCCGCCAGTCCGAGGAAGGCGATCGCCGCCGTCCCCCCAGCCAGACCGTCCAGGCCATCGGTGAGGTTCGTCGCGTTGCTCTGGGCCACAGGCACAAAGCAGGCCAGCAGCCAGAAGAACCCACCCAGGGGCAGCGCCAGCCCCAAGGGCAGCGCCACAGTGGTAAACCCGTCGCTGGCGGTAAACCAGAGGTAGAGACAGAATAGCCCGCTGAAGAGAATTTGCAGGGCCAGCTTCGCTTTTGGCGTAATGCCCTTGTTTGAGCGCCGCCGCAAAACCTGCCAGTCATCGAGCCAGCCAATGCCCGCATAGGCCACTGTCAACGCACAGGCAGCCACCACCTCACCAGCCAATCTAGACCAGAGCAGGGCAGCCAGCACGGCCACCGGCACAAAAAAGAGACCGCCCATGGTGGGAGTCCCTGCCTTGGTCAGATGAGACTGAGGCCCATCCTCCCGAATAAACTGGCCCGTTTTCAGAGCCTGCAGCGCCGGTACCGCCCAATGACCCAGGAGGGTAACGGCGATCGCGCAGGTCAGCAGTGGCAGCGTGATGCCCAAGCTCACTGGCGAGTTGGGATGACGAGCCTGGTCTAACAAAAGAGCGGCCAGCGCCAGGGCACTGCTCAAGCTCCAGAACAGGGTAGACCCTGATAAATTTAGCGTTTTGCTTGGAAATAATCGGGAATCCACGTTTGTTTATTACTCACTCCACACCACATGAGCCAGTCGCCCAAACCAAACCCCACCACAGCGTCGTTTAATTGTGCTGACCTACTTAGTCATCATCCAGGTCGAGGGCGTCATCATCGTCATCGTAGGCATCGTCATTGCCCATCAGTTCATTAATTTCGGCGTCTTCTTTAGGAAAGTCGAAGCTAACTTCCTCATCCGATTCGCGGGCCATCATCCGCCCGGAGTTTTCCAGCCACTCCAGGATGGAATCTCCCTGTTGAGTAGGGATGACCTGGGCAGGCTGGTTTCTGGGAAATTGCTGGAGTGCTGGATTATGCATGGAATTTAGGTCAGAAACGAATTGAAACGGAAAAGGACGGTTGAACCCACGGGTTGAATTTAATTCGCTCAATCCAACTTGCGAAATTCAATTGATAGAATCGGCAGTTCCTGAAAGCATCTGCGGCGAATTCGCAGCTAATTATAGGTCAGCTTCAGGCAGTTTGCCAGATCTCAACAAAAATTCATATCAAGGGGTCTATCCCCTATAACACGAAACTTCACTTTAGCTTAATTGCCCCTATTTCTTCAGCAAACTGTGGCGATCGCTACTGCTGAATATTTCGAAATCTTTCCTTCGCCATCTGGAAAGCATCCTGCATGACCGACTGAATTTTTTGCGGGTCGGGTTTCTTCCCTCCCAGTAAATCCCCAAAGTAGGTACAGGCCCCCTCACCGAGGGACCAGGTGTAGGCGGCTGCCCAGGAGGCGGCAATCACGCTGCCAAACCCAGGAATGAACTTAATCAGCTCCCGACCGATGGCCTGAGCCAAAAAGCCCCCAGCGATCGCCGTCACCACCCCTCCCGCTTGAGATGGAGACAGGGTTTGCCCGTACAAACTTCCTAAAACTCCCACCATCGAAACCTGGAGCGCGGTCAACACCGGCATGGTGGCAAAGGGCAGGGGCACCGCTGCCAGGGTTGCTGCCGCTACGGAAAAGGCCAGCAGGTAGCGGCGGGCCGCATCTCGGTAAAGGTTGCCAATGCGATCGCCCGCCTGTTCATCCAGCAGTTGGTGAATAGTGCGGGACTCTGCCTCCGGGAGCAGGTCGGCGATCGCGTCCCGCAGCGCCTCTAACCCATAGAACACAGGCGTATAGTCGTCTTCCTCCAGGGTGAAGTCGATTAAAACGGCGCGATCGCAGACCGTGCCAAAGTCCGACTTCAGGGCCGTTGCCGCCCGCTGGATTGGCTCATCAGTGGGCGGGTAGGCAGGATGGTTGGCGGTGGGAGAAGCATACAGCTCATGCAGGCAGGTGATCGCCAGCAGACAGGGCACCGCTGGAAACTGGCGGCGGAGGGTCTGGGCAATCTGACGGAGGGAATCGGTAGCGAAGTCGTTAATTTTTACAGTCAGGACGAGGATGCGGGCGCGATCGCGCGTCTGCTTCAGCTCCTCCGTCAGTTCGTCAATAATTGCCTGGGTCGTCTGGCTCACGTCTCCCAGGCCCACCGTATCGGTGAAAATCAGCAGCGGCAGATCTTCCGAGGGATAGGCATAACGCTCGGTGTGCTGGGTGTGGGGCCGAAACCCCTGCCCGACAATATCCGCCGAAACGCCCGTCAACCCCCGGACAATGGAGCTTTTCCCCGCCTGGGGCTTACCAATCATCAGCGCCTCGGTGGTGGGCAGCTCTGACCGCACCGTCTTCAAGATTTCAGCGACCTCCACATCGCTGACGCTAAACCACTTGAGCACCGTCTGGGCGGCCTGATCCAGGGGCAGCCGCTGAGCAACACTTTGCGTGGCCGTGTTCCAGTATCGAGAGACACGCGCCAGCCAGGGAGCCGGAGCCGACTCGGAGGCCGGTGTATCGGGCTGATGTTCAGGAGAATTGGATGGGGGTTGCTCGTCCATAGCAGCGGAAATGGCAAACTCAACTTCCATCTTAGGGCGTTACTCAAAAGCCTATGGGATGTCAATTGCCGTCTCTCGCCTCCTGAATCCCCCACCCACCCCCTCCCACCCTTCTGCCTTCCACCTTCTGCCTCCCACCTCCCGCCTCCCACCTCCCGCCTTCCACCTTCCGCCTTCCACCTTCCACCTTCCACCTCCCACCTTCCACCTCCCACCTTCCACCTTCCGCCTCCCGCCTCCCGCCTTCCTCCTTCCTCCTTCCACCTTCCTCCTTCCACCTTCCTCCTTCCTCCTTCCTCCTTCCTCCTTCCTCCTTCCACCTTCCTCCTTCCACCTTCCTCCTTCCTCCTTCCTCCTTCCACCTTCCGTTAGACCACCGCCCCTTCCAGCATCCGAATCGTCCCCTGACTGGCATCAATGGCCACACGGGTGCCAATGGGCAGGGTCAAAATCGGCTCCACATGGCCAATCAAAGCACCCGACCAGGCGGGAATGCCCAGGGGAGCCAGGTGATCCCGAAGCACCTCCTCCAGGGTCAGCGCCCCATAGCCCGCCCCCGGTTCACAGCCCGTACACTGCCCTATGATGATCCCCGCCAGCCCGTCGAATACCCCCGCCAGGGCCAGGTGGGTCAGGAGACGATCGACGCGGTAGACGGCCTCCCCCACGTCTTCCAGGAAGAGAATGGCCCCTTCCAGACGGGGCATGTAGGGCGACCCAACAATGCCAGAGAGGACAGAGAGATTGCCCCCCACCAGTGGCCCCTCCGCCGTACCGGGGGTAATGGTCTGGATGCGGTGCCGCACCTGCATGAGGCGATCGCCATCCTCCGGCGCAGGCTGGTTCTGTATCGTGACCGCTTCGCCGTTAAACAACACCCGTCGAAAAGGTTCCGTCTGGTTGGGCCGCCAGGCGGTCAGTCCGTGGGGGCCATGGAAGGTGACCAGCCCCGTCTGGGCATGGATACCCAGCAGCAGGGCCGTAATGTCGCTAAACCCAACGAGAATCTTGGGATGGCGGCGAATCACCTCATAGTCCAGATAGGGCAGAATCCGGGCGCTGCCCCATCCCCCCTGGATTGGCAGCAGGGCGGCAATGTCAGGGTCGGCAAAAAAGGCGTTCACATCCCCGGCCCGATCGGCGTCCTGACCTGCCAGATAGCCGTAGCGATCGCCCACGTGGGGAGCCAGTTGGGGCACCAGTCCCAACCCCCGTACGGCATCCACCACAATGTCCAACTGCTCCTGCAAAAAGGTAGCCCCCGCTGGACTGATCAGCCCGACCCGATCGCCCCGCCGCAGTCGAGGCGGTTTGAGTAGCCCGGAGGCGGCCCCTGACGGAGCTGCCAGCAGCGGCATCAGGCTGGCCAGCGCGAACAGGGTAGTCAAAAATTGACGACGGTTCAGCCAACGGTTGCTCATGCGTTTTGCCTAGATCGCCCCACCCTAACGTCCGAACCGATCCTGGGCCGTTTGTCGCAGATCCACAGCGTCCTGGTAAGCTGGGTCAATTTGCAGCGCTTTGTCGAGGGATTCAATGGCCGCATCGTAGCGTCCCAGGTTCCATTGGGCGTATCCCTTGACCGTCCAGGCTTCTACCAAATTGCGGTTGAGGGCGATCGCCCTATCCAGTGCCCGAATGGCCTCCACAGAGCGGCCAAACTGCTGCAGCACCCGGCCCTGATCTAACCAGGCATCAGCCAGTTGGGGATCGAGGCGAACGGCTTGCTCGTAGAATCGCAGGGCCTCCAGCAGGCGCTCCTGCGCTTCGAAAGCATTGCCCCTGCCCCGGATCGCCTCTGGATAATCAGGGCGATAGGCCAGGGCATCATTACAGGCCACGATCGCCTCGTTGCTCTGGCCCAGGGCATTTAGACTGTTACACCGCCCCAGGTGGGCCTCTGGCCGATCAGACTGAAGGCTCAGCGCCTGTTCGTACAGCTTCAGGGCTTCGGCATAGTTTTTCTGACCAAACTGGCGATCGCCCTCTCGAATTGCCCGTTTAGTTTGTTCCTCAGGCGACAGAAACGCTTGCACCATGGCTGGCAGGCGGGACACGCCAATGGTTGAAATGGGGCGCAGCATTTCTGGGCGGGCATCCGCTTCAGACTGCCAGGCCGACAGGAGATCGGCCCTGAGAAACACAGCAGAACTGCCTAAAAGCGCTCCAAAGGCTAGCATGGCGGTGATGAGCACGGGCGATCGCCACACAGACGGTTTGGCGGGTGCCGACTGCTCGCTGGAGGGAAAGGAGGGGCCATCGTCAGCGGTTAGCGAAATGGTTGGGTCAAAACTTGCGGGAGAGACGTAACCATCGGCCAGGGACGAAGAAAAATCGCGATAGGGGCCACTGGTTGAGCCGCTGCCCACCCCTCCCGACAGCCCCCCCGAAGGAATCATCTCCAGCATCGTTTCCTGCAGGGATGGCTCCATCTCCGTGAGGTCGCTTTCATCGCAGGGAGGAATGGGAATGTCCCGCAGGGCCGTCAGGGCTTCAACCGCAGTGGGGTAGCGATCGCGAAAGTCATAGCGCACCATGCAGTCGAGGGCGGCAGCAAATTCTGGAGAAACTTCGGGGGCGTAGCGCTTCCAGTCGATTTCGCCGGTGTCGGTGTCATCCCGCAGGCGTTTGGGGTGAATGCCCGTGAGCGATCGCAGGCCAATCATGCCCACCGCATAGACATCACTGCTAAACCGGGGCTTGCCCGCCAACTGCTCATTGGGCATGTAGCCCTGGGTGCCAATGGCCACCGTCAGGTTGGTAATATCCGTATCCGAGTCAGTTTTCTGCTTACTGACCTGCTTCACCGCCCCAAAGTCGATGAGCACAATCTTGCCGTCCCGATAGCGGCGAATCAGGTTAGACGGTTTAATATCGCGATGAATTACCTGCTGCTGGTGAACAAAGGCCAGAACCTCCAGAATTTCTACCAGAAGCTGGATGGTTTTAGCTTCGCTGCGGGGCTTTTTCTTCGACAGCTCCCAACTGAGCTGCCTGCCCTCAACATATTCTTGCGCCAGATAAAATTCCTGGTTCTCTTCAAAGTGGGCCAGCAGGGTGGGAATCTGGCCGTGGCTGCCCAGCTTGTAGAGTACTTGCGCTTCCGTGTCAAACAGCCGCCGCGCCATCTCTAACGACTGAGGCTCCATCGTTTGCGGCTTGAGCTGTTTAATGACGCACCGGGGGTGGTTGGGCAGGTGGAGGTCTTGAACCAGAAACGTTCGACTAAATCCGCCAGTACCCAACTGACTGACAATTCGGTAGCGCCCGCCTAAGGAAATGGAATCCATGTACTCTGGGGTTTGACTTGAGTGGGATGAGATCGCCAAGGTGGATCTCCAGTGTTGATTCAACAAATTCCTGATGAGCAGATCGCCAATATTGGTAGAGCAACCCGACAAACCGCCCTCAGCAAAAGAAAATCCTGACAGCTAATTAAACTACCAAACGAGAGCCACTCCAAATATTTGGTAAGGCTCCAAAAGATGAGTGTTTTTGATGATTCAGGGCCTATCCAAAAATTCGCTAGAGCTTTTGGCATCCAAACCCGTAGCGGAAGTCTCGGATAGGTTTAAAGGAGTAGTTTGCTTTAGATGACTCAGCGGCGGAGCAAACAGTCATTTATGATTTAGATTCTGATTCAAGATTGGTCGTTCGACGCACCTGAATACTTGTCTAGATCACCTGACGGATCGAACCGAGAGTCTATGTCGAGAGTCCATGTATAGTTTAGTTCGCCTCAACCGAAGATCGGCACGGTTTGCAATCGATAACACCCTTTGATTTCTCTCCCCACTGGCCCCACTGTAAGCCAAATCTGGGATTGGTTGCTATCTTAATAGAATATTCTCAACAGAATACGCTTGACTGCGGAGTGCCCATGTCCGATCACCCCAGTGTTCCCGCCAGTTCAGACCCTACCCGCTCAGCTCCCAAAGCCAGTTCAGCTCCCCAAGACGGCAATGCCGCTAATTCGCAGCAGGCGGCAGCCAAACAGCGCCACATCGTTCTCACCTCCCATCCCAACCAGTTTGGCCCCAAGCCAACCCCCATTCACTGGGGAGCCGATCAGCCCATGGATCGTGGCCCGATTATCGCCACGCTACAAAATCCCACCCATCGCAATGCCATTGGCACCCATTCTGGCTCCTATGCGGTTTATCGTGCCCTGGCGGTGGCCAGCGGTGGCCTGCAGGCTGGCCATC
The DNA here is from genome assembly GCA_035285585.1 of Synechococcales cyanobacterium. Lineage (GTDB taxonomy): Bacteria > Cyanobacteriota > Cyanobacteriia > CAKZMO01 > CAKZMO01 > JAYKGU01. Next base: position 3,166 of record JAYKGU010000268.1, on the reverse strand, counting down.
GCCCCGACCTGACCAACACCTCCCCCGTCACCCATATCGGGCCGTTCCCAGGCTGGTTTGACGCCGAGAAAATCGTTTCCCTCGATCCGTTTGGGGCTGTGGTCGGAGAAGCCTATGCTTCCTACCTCAAGCAGGGGTATGACATCCGCCCCACCATCGCCATTACCAAGGCCCACATCAGCATGCCGGAGCTGCAAGAGGCGGTAGCCCAGGGGCGATTGCCGGTAGATGGCACCATTATGAAAACCAGCAAGAACCTGGTTGTGACCAAAGCGGCCATTGAACCCGTGTGGTACCTGCCAGGGATCGCCAGACGCCTCCGGGTAGATGAAGGCGAACTCCGGTATGTATTGTTCGAACAAACGGGAGGAATGTTCCCGGAACTGGTAACCCGCCCAGATTTGCTGGTATTTTTGCCGCCCATTGGCAGCATCACGGCCTATCTCATTGGAGATCTGGCAGCGATCGCCGACCCCCATCGGCCTCTGGCAGTGCGCGTCCACGACGAATGCAACGGCTCCGACGTCTTTAGTTCCGACATTTGCACCTGCCGCCCCTATCTGGTGCATGGCATCGAAGAGTGCGTTCGCACGGCCCAGGCGGGGGGCGCAGGGCTGATCGTCTATTTCCGGAAAGAGGGCCGTGGTTTGGGGGAAGTGACCAAGTTCCTCGTCTACAACGCCCGCAAGCGCCAGGAAGGGGGCGATCGCGCCGATGCCTACTTTGCCCGCACTGAATGTGTGGCGGGTGTGCAGGATGTGCGCTTCCAGGAACTTATGCCCGACGTGCTGCACTGGCTGGGGATCACCAAAATTGACCGGCTGGTGTCGATGAGCGATATGAAATATAAGGCCATCGTCAATTCTGGCATCGACATTGGCGAGCGCGTCCCCATCCCCGACGACCTGATCCCCGATGACGCCCGTGTCGAAATTGAGGCGAAAAAAGCGGCGGGCTACTACACTGACGGCACCGTGCTCAACCCCGACCTGCTGGCCCAAATTCGCGGACGCCAGCTCACCGAGTAGGAAACTGTCCCAGCCCACATCTCTCCAGGGAACGGTTGATACCAAAAACCGTCCTGGGAAGCGTGCTGCACCGCTGTAGAAGCTTATCAGTCTTGAGGCGTGTATGCGTCTTCCCACGATCTGGGATAGGTGTCTGCAGGTAATCGTCGCCGAGAAATCGCTCAGTCAGGGGATGGCGTTTGCTTGCCCAGAGATAGATAAGTATTCAGTGGCGGCTTGCTAGCGCCCTGTCACCAGTTGACTGGAAGACCATGCGCCCTGTGGCGGTGGAGCATCCTAGCGCCCTGCGGCGGTGGAGCATCCTAGCGCCCTGTGGCGGTGGAGCATCTTACACATGGGGCGGCCAATTGCCAGAATGGCAGCCAGCCAGTATTCTGCATAAGGTCGTTTATTTTGCTCCTTGGCTTAGAATTCCCCACCCAATCGTTACTTGTGGGTTCCCGCTTTAAGTGGGACATGATTAGCGAAACCGTGGGGTGCTTAGCGCCCTACGGGCCCACCACAAATTGGTACCCGTTATTTCTGATACGGACAGACATAACAATATGCAGCCTGCTCATCGGAACTTTCTTGTAGCTAGCCTTGGTGTTGTCGTCGTTTTAGGGCCGATCGAACCCGGTTTTGCTCAACCCGCCGTTTTATCAGCATCATCGCGGGCCTTTGCCAATCACCCCCAGCAAAACCCTCTGCTTCAGGACAGGCGATCGCCCGTTTCCCCAACCTGGCACGTCAGATCGGGGCCTGCACCCCTTGTCACCGATGAGATTGAGCTGGATTGGAGCTTTTCCCAACCTGCCGCTGACGGCGCGATCGCCAGCACAACCGTCCCCAATTTTGCCCTCGCCAGCGCGGTAAGCGCCGAAGCCTCTCCCGAGGTAACCTTGCCCCTGGTAGAACCCACCGCCCCAGAAGTGGTCGGCGGTCTTGAATGGGTTCCGATGACGCCAAAGCAAAAAGTAGCCGCGCCCACAGCCGATGGGGGCGGTACTGGCTCAGAGGAGCCAGACGGCCATGCCCTGATGGAAGCAGATAGCCCCCAGCGGACGATGAGCAGGGGCGAAACCGACCTGGCCCAGGCTGACCTGGATGATTCTGATGTGGTTGACCCCGCTCTGCCCGATGCCGAGACGGGGGATATTGACTTAGACCCCGACGATGACCTGGTGGAACCCATCGATCCCCTGGAAGAAGACCCTTTAGAAGATCCCGTTCTGGATGCGGATCCCCTTGACCGGGATACCCTGGAGGAAGATCCCCTGGATACAGATCCAGACGGGATAGACGTGGAGGTGGACATCGTTCCCGACCCCGAAGAGCCAATCATTGATCCCCAGCCGGAGGAAATCAATCCCCCTGATGAAGAGCTGGACGACGAGGTCATTGGCCCCGGTAGCGCTGAAGACTTAGTGCCCAAGGATCCTACCCTGGCCGATCCGGAGATGGAGTTTGACGACACGGTGGAGTCGTTGCGATCGCCCGCCAATCCCCTCTTTTTCCCCACCAATCCCGAAGTTCTGGAAGTGGGGGCGATCGTGCCCCTCACCCTGGAGCAGGCGTTAGAACTGGCCCGCCTTAATAGCCGGGAGTATGAAGTCGTGCGGCTGCAGATCGAGCAGGCCAGAGCCAACCTGCGGGAACAGCGGGCTGAATTGTTTCCACAAATTACGGCCCAGGGAACCCTCGTCCATTCAGAAACCACCACTTTTGCCGAACCAGAGCTGCCCACGGTCAGCCCTAATGATCTGACCAATGTTTTTACAGGTACAGTCCGGCTGGACTATGACATTTTTTCCTTCGGAGAGCGCCGGGCGCTGATCCGGGCGGCTGAAGAAGCCATCCGGCTGCAAGAACTCCAGCTAGAAGTTGTGTCAGAGGAAATTCGGCTGGCAACCACTGAAGCCTATTACGAGCTGCAGGACACCGACGAACTGGTGCGCATTGCAGAAGATACCCTGGAAGAGTCGCTGATTAGCTTGCGGGACGCGGAAGCCAGGGAACGGGCCGGAGTTGGCACCCGGTTTGACCGCCTCCAGGCAGAGGTGGATGTGGCCAACTCCCAGCAAGACCTGCGGGAAGCCGTCAGCAACCAGCTCATTGCCCAACGCCAGATTGCCGAGATTCTGAGCTTGCCCCCGGGT
>JAYKGU010000267.1:0-26559 GCA_035285585.1 Synechococcales cyanobacterium | reverse complement strand
CCATTGCGCCCTCACCCCAAACCCCTCTCCCAAAAAGGGCGAGGGGCTTTGAAGCGATTAGGCAGCTCTGGCTCCCCTGCTCCCAACTTGGGAGAAGGGGCTGGGGGATGAGGGCTATGTCCGTGCCAAATGACCCACTAGTGGGTCATTTGCGTCCGCCGATAGCTATGGATAGCCAGAGGTGCGCACCTGGGCCAGGTCGGCGGGGGTATTGCAGTTAAACAGCATGGCAGCCGCATCTGTCTCCTCCAGCCTCAGGGCCTGGACGGGCTGTTGTGCCAGCCAGCCCTGGAACGATCGCCCCCCCTGGGCCAGGTAGGTCTCTAGCGAGGGGCGGCAGTGACGGTGATAAAAGCCACACAGCGGTTCCCAACCCTTTGGCCCCTGGGGCAGATGGGCGATCGCTTCTGTATTGTCAGAGAGTACCTGGGTTGCCCAGTGCTGTAGCTGGCTGGGCTGCAGCCTGGGCAAATCGCAGGCCAGCACCAGCACCCAGTCGGTTTCTACGTGGGCCAGCCCCTGCCAGAAGCCAATCAGCGGGCCGTAGGGTGGTTCCCCCGCTGGAGCCGGGGTCTCCTGGATAAAGCGGCAGTCGCTGGGTAGAATGGCCCGGTAGCGATCGCGCCAGGGAGTGACCACATAAACCAGCGGACTGCACCGCACCGCCACATCGTAGACCTGCCGCAGCAGGGGACGACCGTTGACCTCCAGCAGTGCCTTATCGGTGCCCATGCGGGAGCTGCCGCCACCAGCCAGCACCAGCACTGAGATGAAACTAGCAGATGGGGAAGGGGCGCTCATCAGGATGCTGTCTCCGGCTTGCTGTCTTCAAGGGGCCGAGGTTCAGTGGGTCGAGAGTCAATAGGTGGAGATTCAATGGATCGAGGCGCGATCGAGGGGGTAGGAGCACTGTGGATGCGGTTGAGCTGCCCCAGTGCCCAGCACGCTGTCTCCCTCACTTCGGCGTTGGTATCTTCGGCGGCGTAGCGCAGCACCTGGCTCACCTGGGCCATCAGGTCATAAACGCGGGTGATATCGCGGACGGCATTCTGGCGCACCTCGGCGCTCTCATCCTGCAGCGACAGCATCAGCGCCCGACTCAGGGGCATGAGGGTGCGCACGCCAATTTCCGAAATGGCCGCCAGAATCAGGCTGCGCTGCTGGGAGTCGGCATCAACCATCAGGTCAATGAGAGGCTGTACGGCGTCGGTGGTGCCCTGCTGACCCAGTTGCCAGATGGCCTGCCGCCGCAGGCTGGGGTCAGAATGGTGCAGGTGCTTTATTAGTAACTCCCCTGGTTCTGCTTTAGGGAGCCGGGTTGGCGTCAGTGGAGGAGTGTTCGAGGGTGCAATACCCTGATTTGTGACCTTCTGGCTTGCGGCATCCTCCAACGCCGCTTTGGGAAGATTGGCATTGCGAGAAGTTGAACGGTGGGAAGCTGTATTGCCCGTTGCCCGAGATGGGAGAGATGCCTCCGTTTGCCGCACCCCGTGGCTGCGACCCAGGTGATAACACAGGAGGGCGATCGCCAGAGTTCCCAACCCCCCCAGGATGAGCGATCGCCAGAAGTCAGGAAACTTCAGCCGCATCTCGCCACTGTTGGTTTCTGGCTCAGCGGCGGCGATTGACGTAAAACCCTGGGAGTAGAGCACAGGCTGGGAGATTGGGTCAGAGTTGGGCAGCGGCAGGGCGGCTGTCGCCTGCAAACCCGAAGCGCCCAGGCCCAGAACGAAGACCAGCGAAAATAATGCACGACGGTCAGACATGATCGGGCAGGTCGGCTAAATCGCGAACGGACTAAAGAGGCGCACCCTGATCACGGGTAAGTGAATATTGGTTGGGGTCGTCGCGAAAAGGCTGGAATAGAGCTAGTCTGACGACTCCACCACATCTAGCTGCACCGATGATACCCCAGAAACCGATGGGTTCGCCTCCAGGGCAGAGGGTTGTAGCCCTGATCCGTTTTCGGCATATAGGGGCGCTTGGGTACCCTCTGGGGAGGAAGGAGATCCGGCAGGACGCCCCCACTGGGTCAGCACTTCCCGCTGATTGATGAGATAAATGCTCACCAGGGTCAGCCCCACCCCGCCCCACTGAATCGGACTCAGGACTTCGGCCAGCAGCAGATTGCCAAACAGCAGGGCAAAGACGGGGGTGAGGAAGGTGAGGGCAATCAGGCTAGTGAGGTTGCCGCTGGATGCGAAGTAGAAAAATAGACCATAGGCGATCGCACTGCCAAAAATGGTTGAGTAGGCAAGGGCCGTCCAGTCGGAGGTCGTGAGGTAAACCCACTGATGGGATTCCTGCACCCCTGAGGCAACTGCCACCATCACTCCACCCAGAACCATGTGCCATCCCGTGGCCACCACCGGGTCGGCATGGCGGGAGACATAGCGCACCATCACCGTACCCACGGCCATAGAAAGGGCCGCCATCAGCATCAGCCACTCACCGCTGTGGAAAAGCTGCTGGAGCAGGGCGGCCAACCCGTCCCATCCGGCAGGCCCACTGAGCCGCTGTGCCAGCCCCGGCAATCCACCGTCCAGCCCCTGCACAATCCAGTCATCCGGCAGGCCGATGAGGCTAATGCCCACGATGCCAAATCCCAGACCCAGAAACCCCCAAGGCCCAATGCGTTCGCCAAACAAAACCCGCGCCATCAGCGCCACCGCCAGGGGCTGGGAGTCGATCATCACGGAACCCAGGCCGGCCCCAGTGCGCGCCAACCCCTCCGCCAGAAATCCCTGGAACAGTGCGCCATCCACAATGGCGAACAGGAGAATCCAGCCCCAGGCCCGTCCGCTTTTGGGGTGCGATCGCCCCATCCAGGCAGCGGCAGCCAGCACCAGCACCCCCGCAGGCAGCAGCCGGGTGGTGGCTACGAACAAGGGAGTGGTGTGGGCCATGACCCCCTTCATAGCGACCATGGCCGTCCCCCAAAGGAAAAAGGGGGCAATGAGTAGCATGGTGGCAAAGGGGGATTTGGATAGGGCTGGGTGAGATTGCATGAATTCTGGGACGATAAACAAAGGACCTTAGGCAGTGTTGGGAACGGTTTTACCGTTCATCGGGGCAGTATGGATCGGTCCGCAGATGACGCAGATTTCACAGATGAATGGTGCTCCTGCCGATTCTGTATCTGCGTTCATCTGCGTCATCTGCGGATGTATTCAGACGTGGTTGACGGGACAGGATAAACACTTCTAGGAACCAAAATAGAGCGCATGGAGCGAATAAGTCTTCGAAGTCATCCGAGCCGAATGACTCCGATCTTATCGAATTATTGCGATATGTATCGATTTTTAAGCCTTTGGGTTTCCTGGGAATTGGAAACAGCCTGTCAAGTCGGTCTGTCGGGGGAAGAATCATGGGGTTCGACCTGGCTCAGTGGCGTGGGGCAGGAATGCCTAATCGCGAGGTTAGGAAGCCCACGCTGTACCCATAGGGTCAGAGTCGGGAGGATGTCACGAACAGCAGCAATGGGGCGATCGCCCAATACCCTACAGGTTTTGCTGCCGAGATGAAGATAAATACGGCACACTAAATGATGAGCTGTTACTCTTGACTGCCGCCCCATCCCCTATAGGCCCTGGGAAGATGGCGGCTGATATAATCGCTGTCTCATGTTCCAGATTCATGTTACGGATTGACCTATGATTTGGCCTTTCAAGCCCCGGTTTCGCAAACAAATTGCCCGCATCGAAATTACAGGGGCGATCGCCGGTTCCACCCGTAAGCGGGTTCTCGAAGCCCTGAAATCCATTGAGGAGCGCAAGTTTCCGGCGCTACTGCTGCGCATCGACAGCCCAGGGGGCACCGTGGGCGATTCCCAGGAAATTTACGAAGCCCTCCGCCGACTGCGTGACAAAGTCAAAATCGTCGCCAGCTTTGGCAATATCTCTGCATCCGGTGGCGTCTACATTGGCATGGGGGCGCAGCACATCATGGCCAACCCCGGTACTATCACAGGCAGCATTGGCGTCATTCTGCGGGGAAATAACCTGGAGCGGCTGCTGGATAAGGTGGGGGTTTCCTTCAAAGTCATCAAATCCGGTCCTTACAAGGACATTCTGGCCTTCGATCGGGAGCTAACCCAGCCAGAGCAGGATATCTTGCAGGAGCTGATCGACACCAGCTACCAGCAATTTGTCCAGACGGTGGCGGAGGCTCGCAGTCTGGCGGTGGATACGGTCAAAAGCTTTGCGGATGGGCGCATTTTCACCGGGCAGCAGGCCCTGGAGTTGGGGGTGGTCGACCGCCTCGGTACCGAAAACGACGCCCGCCGCTGGGCCGCCGAACTCGCCGGTCTTGACCCCGATAAGACCGAGTGCTACACCTTCGAGGAGCCAAAATCCCTGGTGAGCCGCCTGCTCCCCGGCAACCAGCGGATGGCCTCCCTGCTGGCCGCCAGTGCCGACCAGCTTGAGTTCGATCTGCTGACCAGTGGCCTGCCCCTCTGGCTGTATCGGCCCTGATGGTGCGCTGCTGACTCTGGAAGGTGAACCTGTGAGGGCGAATGGCCATTGCCCTTACTGGGGATTTGGCGATCGCATCTCGGCGTTCCCCGTCTAGGCTTTCACGACCTTCTAGGATTTAATAGACAAGGAACCTAGTAACGAAATCCGATTACATTTGCCAGGGAGGAAACCAGCGTGGGTTGGAGAGTGCAGGCGATTCGGGGGGCAACGACGGCGGCGGCAAACACGGTTGAGGCCATTCGGGAAGCCGTCACCGAACTTTTAGATGAGCTGGAAGCCCATAATCAGCTCGACCCCACCCGCATCATCAGCGTCACCTTCTCCGCCACCCGCGACCTGGATGCGGCCTTTCCGGCGGCGATCGCCCGTGAGCGCCTCCACTGGCGGGATGTGCCCCTGCTGGATGTGCAGCAAATGCATGTGCAGGGCAGTTTAGAGCGCTGCATCCGCGTGTTGATTCACCTCAATGTGCCCGAACCCCTGGCTCCGGTTCACCATACTTATTTACGGCAGGCCAAGGATTTACGCCCCGACTGGGTCGTGCCCCAGTTTGGCCTCAGAAATTAGTCGGTTGGTTTTCGGTTTATTTAAAGTCATCGGCGTCAGGGCTGCGGGCCTGGTCAAGGATGTCATCGGGGGCGATCGCCCCGGACAGATCCGTTTTGCGCCAGGTCACCTCACTCCAGTCGCTTCCCCGCAGATAGGTGCCTGTGAGATTCACCTGACTCATCCAGGCTCCGCGAAAGCAGGTTTGGCTGAGCTTTGCCCCCTGCAAATTAACCCGGTAAAACCTGGCCCAGCGAAAATCAGCGCTGGATAGGTCTGCGCCACTCAAATCTGCCTCAAACAAGTGTGCCCCCACAAAGTGCGCCCCCTGGAGGCTGGCCTGCTGCAGGTTGGTCTGATGGCAGTAGGCACCGCCACACTCCGCCTCGTGGAGAATGGCCTTACTGAGATTGGTTTGGTTCAGCAGCGCCCCAAACAGCATTGCCTGATTCAAACGCGCCTGCTCTAGTTGGGCCAGGGACAGGTCGGCCTGCTTCAGGTTGGCGCGAAAGAGATTGGTGCCAATCAGGTTGGCCTGACGGAGCTGGGCACCGCTTAGGTTGGTCTGGCGCAGGTCGGCACCGATCAGATTAGCGTTTTCCAGATCGGCACCGGCCAAGGTGGCGGCAAACAGATCGGCGGCCACCAGTTCGGCTTCCTGGAGCTGCGCATCGGTCAGGTTCGCAAACGGCAGTCGGGCATTACTCAGCACCGCCCGCTCCAGATTGGCCTGCTGTAGATTGGCATGACTCAGGTCGGCATGGCTCAGGGTGACCCCCGCCAAGTTAACCCCAGCGAGGTAACGGCCCACCAGGTGGGCATCGGTTAAATCTGGCTGCACCTGGGGGTACTGAACCCGCCAGTCGTTCCAGGCGGCGGGATGGTGCTGAAGCCGTGCTAAGTGTTGTGCGATCGCCATGGCCCTGTTTCCCGTGCTACTCCAGGCGTCCAGGGCTGCGCTCTAGCCGTCCTGCCAAATTCTCCATAGCTGCCAGCGATGCCCCCGCTGCAGCAATAATATCGCGCTCCTCGCCACCCAGGTAAAGCCGCCCGAAGCTGCCCACCGCCCCAATCCGCAGGATGTTAATCAGCGCTGCCTTCTCGGCCTCATTGGCCGCCAGGGCTGCATAGGCGGCAGGCTCCACCTCCAGAACGTAGAGGGTCTGTCCGGCTAGCAGCATATTGCCCCGTGCGGTGCGGTTAATTAACTGAGCGTGGTGGGCGTCAATGTTGCGAATAATTTGGCTGGAGATGACCCTGGGCTTCAGGCAATCCCGCTGGCTGGCCCCGATGGCATCGAGGATGGCCCGTCCGGCGGCCTTGGTGTCGCTCTGTTTGGTGGCGTGAACTTCTAGCAAGCCGTAGAGGCGTTCAATCATAAGCACCCCCGGACGGACCGCCGCCGCTTTGAGGGCAACATCCATCAGGCGGTTGACTTCGATGCCGGGGGAGATTTCGACCCACAGGGAAGAGTCCCCTGGCAGCGGCAAAAATCCCTGGGCTTCAATCCCCAGGTAGGCGGCGTGCTGCGCCTGGAGGCTGTCGATGTAAACGTAGCTGCGAAGATCAACGCCCAAAGTTAAGTGTTACCAAATGTGAATCGCAAGCTTAGTATAGGAGGTTAAGCGCTGCCCTGGCTACGTCCTCACTGGGGGGATTGCCGTTTTTACAAATATTCCAGGGGATTAACGGGCGTGCCATTGAGGCGCACCTCAAAGTGGAGGTGGGGGCCGGTGGATAGCCCGGTGGAGCCAACGGCGGCGATCGCCTGCCCCTGCTGCACATCCATGCCCTCCGACACATAGAGCTGGCTGGCGTGACCGTAGAGGGTCGTCAAACTATCGCCGTGGTTAATGATCACCGCATAGCCATAGCCGCCGTACCAGCCCGCAAAGATCACCCGTCCGGCATCGGCGGCGCGAATGGTGGTGCCGTGGCTGGCCCCAAAGTCAACGCCCGCATGAAATCGGTTATATCCCAGGATGGGGTGGCGACGGTAACCAAACTGGCTGGTAATGCCGCCGTTAGTGGGGAAAACCAGGCGTCCGGTACCGCGCACAATGCCCTGGGCCGCCGCGATCCGCTGGCGAATCAGGCCCTCCAGGTTTTCCGAGTCGCGGATCAGCCGTGCCTCTGCTTCCTCCAGGGCTTTGCGGTCTTCCCGCAGTCGCGCCACCAGTTTTTGCTGTTCGCTGGCCTGGGCTTCATATTCGGCCTTTTGCAGCAAGAGCTGCTGGGTCATCAGGGCAATCTCGTTTTTCTGATCCTCAATGCGGCGGCGGCGCTGTTCCAGGGCATCGGCCTCCTGGCGCAAATGGGCGAGAATTTGCCGATCTGCCTGGTAAACCAGGGTGAGCTGGCGTCGCCGATCGAGAAATTCATTTAAGTCTTCGCTCTGCAGCAGCACTGCCCACCCCTGGCCAATTTTCTGGCGCTGGAGAAACCGCAGGCGACGGGTGGTGGCGTACTGCCGATCCTGATACGCCTGCTCAGCGATCGCCAGGTCGTCCTGCAAGTCGGTGAGCCGCTGCTTGGCGATCGCCAGTTGCTGCTCATTGTGGGTCACCTGGTCTTCTGTTGTCTCAATGGTAGATTCCAGGCTCTCCAGCCGATCCTGGGCCTGCCCTTCCAAATTTTCCAGGCGATCGCGCTCCTGCTGCAGGTTATCCCGCTTTTGTTCAATCTGCTGCTGCTGCTGGCGCAGGGTGTCAACGCTGTCTGCCTGGGCCATTTCCAGCGGCACCGTTCCCCCAAGGCGGCTAGCCAAGGGTGCTGGAGAGCGCGATAGGGAATGGGAGGGGGCGATCGCGCCTGCCAGCAGCAGCCCCAAACAGATGACCCCCAGCCACCGCCCCAGCCAGCTTCGTGTGAATGATTTCAATCGCGTCGTCATCCCCTGTTTGATCAGTCCTTTGTCCTCGCCGGGATTGCTGAGTGAACCCTGCCGAAAGTGGGTCAGAACATAAAACTCGATGAACTACGCACCCCAAAACCTGCACGCTTTTCCAATGGGCGATCGCGCGTGACAAACTCCGACATAGTGTAGGAGAAAACGAGCCACGCCGATCTCCGTCGCCGTGGAAACGTTCGCAAATCTTAAAGCAGTCCCTGGCAAATGGCAAGCCACAGGAACGGAGCACACCTAAATCTGGTGTGCGGCAGGCTTGAAAGGGCAACACTTAGGGGCCAGCAAAAATGGCTTCTTCCAGATCGCGGCGGCTCAGGGAATACTTAAACGTCCGCTGGATGTCCTGCCCGCCATCTCCCGCATTGAGGTAGCGCACTACCAGGGAATCCACGTCCAGGCAAAGCTCGGCCTCCCAATGGGTGCGCTGAATTTGCCAGCAGTGGCGATCGCCCTCTTTTTGTTCACAGCCCTGGGAGGCCAGCCACTGCTCAATATCGGGGAGGGGGTGGTTGTAAAGGGGAGTATCGGCTGGAGGAAGAATCATAGGTCTTTTAAAGGGAGTCCATCGAAATAGGGAACGGTCATCGTGGGGAAAGCTGGCGCAGCGACACTCAAAGCTGGAGCTGCAGCAGGATGTCGCCCCGCATGATACCAACGACCAGCGCCAGCAGCAGGCACCCGGCAAAGGTCAGCCCCAGCAGACAAACGGCAAAGATTTCTCCAGCCGATAGGGGCCGATCGGTGGGGTCGAGGTAGGCGGATTTAGACCGAAACGACTGGGGCACAGACATGGGCAGGTTCAGGTCGCTGCGGGGCTGGATCACGGAAAATCGGGAATAGCCATGCTTCAGGTCATACTGCGATCGCCGCTCAGGACTACTCAGGGTGGCGTAGGCTTCGTTAAGCTGCTGGAACTTTTCAGTGGCGATCGTAGGCGGCAGGCTCGTGGTGTCGGGGTGGTAGCGCTTGCTGAGTTCGCGATAGGCGCGACGAATCTCCTGCACCGAGGCCCAGGGCGACACCTTCAACAGCTTGTAATAACTTATGGTTGATAATTCCTCAGCCAATCGCCTCTCCCCCTTTCCGGAATTAGCCCTGCAAACATCCTGTCCCGGCTGACGCCTATCCAAAAAATCGCCAGAGGTTTTGGCTGCTAATCCCCTTGCCTAACATTTCAGATAGATGTCTCTGACGTTCTTTTGCTGGCGTTCTTTTTATTATGTGCCGTAACATTCGGCTCGAATCAAGCGAATTTGCGCCAGGGTAAAGATCACCGGGATGACGCGGCCATAGTTAGTGGCGATCGCCCGCCACCCTAAATCGGCGATGAACCACGCCCACAGGGCTGGCCCCACAACGGCAAACACGGTGCGCACGGCCCCATAGCGGGCAGCGGATAGGGCCATGCCCCGCTGGGCCATTTGCAGGGCGACGCGCTGCTGCACCTGGGCTGCCAGAGCCGTGCCCCCTTTGGCTAAGGTCTGTCGAGCAAGCTGGTATTGGGCGGTGTGCAGGGCAAACTGGCGAGCAACCTGCTGCAAAACCCAGGGCCGAATGACCGAGCTAACTGCCAGGGCACTACCCCCCTTCAGCACGAGGTTGAAAGGGTTCTGCTGGACGGAGGCGGGCAATTCAGGGGTCAGGGGAGACTGCTGCATGGACTGCTGGAACTGCTGGGTCAAATGGTTGCGCTCTGAGGCGGGCAGCTTTTTCCAGGCCTGCTGCAGGATGTGCAGAAAAATTTCGGATTCTAGATCAATGGTGGAAAAGGTGTCGGAGTAGGAAATCTTGAGATAACGACAGACTTGAATGAGAATCTGCCGGTAGCTCAGCCTGTGGGTTTGCCGCCGCAGCACCGTCATCCCATCGGCGGCCAGGAAGCGGAAGCGACGCTCAATTTCATCCAGCCAGGACTGGCGATCGCGACTCTGAACTTCGATGGGATCTAGCCCCAGCGCATAATCCAGGGGATTGAACCGGCGGCTAAACAAAATCGTGGTAAGCGCCTCTAGCTCATCATCCGTTGCCAACTGCAAGCCCGATCTCAGCTCGTCCATCCGCACTTCTCCAGCGGTTAACAGCAAAGCGCCTCAAGTCTGTAAAGGGAACGGTCAAAAATTGCCCAGCATGACCGTGAGGCTAGAACTATGAACCCAAACACTTTTCATATTCTACTCGCGTTTTTCAGATTCAAGTTTGGGAAACGCCTGCCGGAGTGGAGCGTATGATAAATGCTAAACATCCCCAGGCCAGCTTGGCAGGAGACGACCGTTGTCAGGGATAACCGTTGATATAGCCGTGATTGGGGCCGGAGTCACGGGCCTCACCTGCGCCTCCGAGCTGCAAAAGGCGGGATACGCCGTCACCGTGCTGGAAAAATCGCGAGGTCTGGGAGGCCGGGTCGCCACCCGCCGCATTCAGGACACCTGCTTTGACTACGGCCTACCAAGCTTGGTGGCTCAGGGTGCCCTTACCCAGCAGTGGATTGACCAAGGGCGGCAGCAGGCTCTCCTAAAGCCCTGGCCCTGGCCCACCTACGTCCGCCGAGACGATGGCACCCTTGACCGGGGATCAGAGGCTCGCCCCGTGGATCAGTACATTGCGCCTGCAGGCATGACGGCGATCGCCAAAGATCTGGCCAACGGGCTGGACGTGCGGCGGCAGCATCGGGTCGGAAATCTCAGCCCCCAAGCGGGGCACTGGCAGGTGCAAATGGTTCCCCTTGGGGAGTCCGCCCCAGACCCTATTTCAGCTAGGGCGATCGCCCTGACCGTTCCAGCCCCCCAGGCTGCCGATCTCCTACGGCCATTAACGTCTTCTGGCCTACCCGTTAAACTTATCCAGGAGATTGAATCGGTGGAGTTTGAGCCGTGTTTGACAGCGATCGCCGGATATTCATTCCCAGAAGAGCCGGCTGAACCGTTACCCGATCCCTGGGGCGCTATCCGCTTTGAGCCAGGCGCTCCCCTCCGCTGGTTAGGAATCGACAGCAGCAAACGCCTGGATGCGGGCGAATCATCGCTCGCCCCAATCGTTGTCTACCACAGCAGTCCTGAGTTTGCTCGCCAGCATCTGGAAGCCCCTGACCTGGACTCGGTGGGACGCCATCTGCTGGACTGGGCAGGCGCGCAGCTCATCCCCTGGCTAGCCAGTCCAGAGTGGCTGCAGGTGCATCGCTGGCGCTATGCCTTTTGCTGTCGTCCGTTGAATGGGCGATCGCTCCACACCATCCAGCCCCTTCCCCTGGTCTGCGGCGGCGATTGGTGCGGCGGCCATACGATTGAGTCGGCAATCCAGTCCGGTTTGGCCATGGCCAAACGGATGAACTCCCTCCTCAACCGCTAATCCAGGGCGATCTTCGCTCTCTGGCGGGTACCCCTTTAAAGCGGAAGGCTTTCCCAAAAATAGAAGTCAGGAGTCAGAAGCCAGGAGTCAGGAGCCAGCTCCCTCCTGAATTCTGTCTTCTGAATTCTGGATTCCAATTCAACCCGGATTTCCGGCTTCAGCGAATACCCGAGACTTTAATCCAGTCAGAGGGCGCTTCCTTAACAGTTGACTTGAAGTTATCGCAGGACAACTGCTCCAAACCGAGCCAGGACCCCAAAATTTTCAAATCTTCGTCAAATACCGCACGAAGCTTTTCCACTTCGGCTGGGCTAAGCTCTGGCCGTTTTTTCATCATCCACCAGCCCTTAATCCAGTCGCGCCAGCTTTGGGGAATTAGATTGCGGCGAATGTCGCTCAGGATGGGAGCCTCCACAAAGAAATCCCGCAGCGCGTTTTTCCGTAACCGTTCGCTTGAAACATTTTGGGTGCCCAGATCTTCCTTCCAGGTGGGTGCTTCCGGATAGCCAATAAACCGACAAACCCGCTCCAGTTCCTGCTGCGGACATTGACACAATCGCTCGAAGAAAATGGGCAGAACCCGATCAAAACCAAACGCATCTAGATAGGGTTTGAGCTGTTGACTGTACTGGCTATAGGAAATCAGTTCAGGATGCTGTTCCAGCGCTTGATGGATATCAGTGGAAATGACGCACTGAGTCCATTCATGAATGTAGTGGGACACTAACCGATCAATGGGATGCCGCATCACGTAGATGAATTTTGCAGACGGCACGTGTTCCTGTAATCGCTGGATGGTGTGGGGATAGGTGGGCAATTTGGTATAGTGCGTGCTCGATTCGCCACACAAATCCATAGGGGACGCATCGGCAAAATGGGATTCATACCAGGCCATGCCCTTAGCATATTGATCGTCGTCGCTGAAAAAATTAGGCTCCTTCAACTGGGTCATAAAAATCCCAGGGTGGGTCGCCAACTGCTCATGCAATGAACTGGTCGCGCATTTCATTGCACCGATGATAATAAAGTGGGGACGGGTGTTCATCAGATTCTACCTTCCCGTTTGTAGGGGTACTTTGAGGGGCGATCGCCAGTTCGTCCAGATGTCTACAGCCTCTAGTTCACAGGTGTGGGGCAGTTTGTTACCAATGAGTTCTCGCAGAAGGGATACCGCTCTGCCAGTCATCCAGCCCGCATTGGCCAGCCACAGGCCAAACGGCCCATAAAACGTTGTGAAATATCGGCTCCGAGACGCGTACAGGTAGGCTCGCGGACGCTTACGAGCCGCCATTTCTGCTTTGACCGGGCTACTGCCTCCCCGCAGGTGAACAACCCGTGCGGTTGGCCAGTGGAGGATTTCCCATCCCGCGTTGCGTGCCCGCCGACAGTAGTCAATGTCGTCGAAGTACATGAAGTAGCCTTCGTCCATCAAGCCAATTTGCTCAATGACCGCTTTACGAATTAGAACGCAGGCGAAGCTTGTCCATTCGGGTTTTATGGGCACATTTGAGACGTCGATGGGAACTTCGTAGCGGCGGAGCAGTTTGGAAATTGGGGAGGTTCGGGCGGCTTCAATGAATTCGCTGATGGGAGAGCGATAGCGGAAGCAGCTAATTTGGGGGGTGCCGTCTAGCCATTCCAGCCGGGGGCTGAGCAGTCCCGCTTGGGGATGCTGCTCCATCGCAGACAACAGTTCGCGAACAGCGCCTGCGCGGATAATCGTGTCACTGTTGGTGAGCAAATAGGCATCTGCCTCGACCGCTTTAATTCCTAAGTTATTTCCAGCCGAAAAGCCTCCATTAACCGGCGAGGGAATGAGTTTAACCCACGATTGCCAGCAATTTTGTTGAATACACTGGTCGATTTGACTGACCGAGTCGTCCCCTGATGCATTGTCAACGACAACAACGCAATCCTGGCTGGGATCGACTTCCGCTTGCAGCGACTGTAGACAGTCAATGACAAGGTTTGGAGTTCGATAATTAACGATAACAATAGCAAGACGCATTTGATTGACCGCCAGTGTCTAACAACAAATAACCAATAAGATGCCGACCAGTGGAATTCATCTGCTGCTTGCAGATATCCCTATCTCTGAGTTACTTGAGATACTGAACATCAATGGCATTGATCTGAAGCTGGACGCGATCGCGCCACTGTTTAGGCCCGATTCGTCGAGCAAAATAACTTGAGAAAAATAAGCCAGTTCCATAACGATTCAGGCGAAATTGAAATCTTGACCACCAATCTTGCAGCTTCAAGCGCTTTGCCATTAGAGGGGTCACTTCTACGGGGGGCAACCCGCTTAACTCATAGCCCCTCTCGATTAGCTGTTTGCTAATACGAGACTCGACTAGCCGAATTTCAAGTTCAGATAATTTACGCCGCCACTGCTGGATAAACGCTGGGTCGGGCAAATCATAGGTGGATTTTTCTGAATAGCTAATCATTGCCTCGTCGTAGGGAACGTTGAGGAATTCGCTCAGCCGCATCAGCGTTTCTTTGGGGTTGGCAATCAGTTCTTCATAGGTCAGCTCGATGTATCGATCGGGCGTAAGGGAGCGCTGTAGGGATTCCCAAAGCTGTTCAGCCTCCAGCCAGCGATCGACTCCGCACCAGACGTTCCCGGCCCAACCCATGCCGATGCAGGAGCGGGCCACGTCGCGACCGTCTCGAATAATATGAATAAAGCGAGCCTCTGGCCAAACGTGCAGGAGGCGATCGAAGTGGCGATGAACTGTGGCACCGACGACGGGCTTGCCTGTGCGATCGCGCTTTTGCACCAGAAAACTATTAACCAATTCTGGATATTCAAGCGCTTTGTCTATGCTGAATCCAGTTGCCTGGAAGATGCGATGGGTTTCTAGCCAAGCATAATAGTTTGCTAGATCTGGCCATTGGCCATTGGGCGATACCTGATCCACGGCATATTCAAATTCGTTGCACCAGGCAATCTGGGGATGGTGATCGAACATCAACCGCAGAACCGTTGTTCCCGAACGTTCCGCGCCAACTAGAAAAAATGGTTGAGAAATAGTAGTTTCTGTCATAAATATAGAACCTTGAATATATGAACCAAGAATCTCATAGCATGGGGCTACTGGCTACCGTGATTTTTGCTGGCCAAGGAGAGATAGTTTTGGGCGGTCGTCAAATTGACACCAACTCTAGAATTATTTTGGAGGTGAATAATCACAAGCCCCTGGATAGCTCCAGCTGCTAGGACAAATACAGGTTGAAACTGATTATTTAGGGCGTTATCAAACATATACATGACAACAACGATAACCAAAGTGCCTGCTGGAGCAATCTTTTTGATAGTCCAAAACTGGCCAGGATACATCCTGAGGAAAATAATTGCTGGTAAGAACATCGCCAATGCTAAGCTAAACAACCCAACTAGTCCATAGGTGCCAAAGGTAATCACCCACCAGCTATCAACGGTTGTTATATCCTCCCCCCAGCCATCGCGCACTCGATTTCGCCCATATCCTCCCCAGCCCCAAATCATTCTTTCCCTGGCCCGTCCAGATAGTAACACTTCGTTATCAAATCTAAACTCGAGAGATTGGGCACGTTCCTCGCTGATAGTTTCTGCAAAAAAGTTGACGACCCCATCCCCGTTGAAGTACCCAAGACCAGAAACAACGAAATAGGTCATGAGCATTAGGGAAATGACCAATGCAAGGATGTGTGTACGCAGTCGCTGAATCGTGATAAATACCACGATCGAAAGTCCTAATAGTAACCACGCACCAGTTGATCTCACTAAAACAATATTGACCAGCAGGATGAGAAATATCCACTTCATAGGGATATTCATGACTTTTGTGACAACTTTCGTTCTCCAAAACACAAAAGATATCAGCGTAGTCGCCATCATCCACACGCCAACCGACAATCCATGCTTCAGGAACACATTTGGTCGGTAGCCTCCCCAGCGATAGGACTGCATAAACTGGCGTAATGAATGAAATCCATAAACCATGTTATGCAACTGCGGGCTCATGCGGCTTTCGTACATACACAACGGAACGTATAACAGGCCGCCGATCAAGATACCAATCGCCAGTTTGCGCAATCCTTCCAGACTACTTAAATATAAGCGACCTAAGAAGTAAGGCCCTCCCCAAAGAGTGCCCTGATTGACAGCATCCGAAAAGCCATCATACAGAGTTAAATCATTAGTTACTGCTGTAATGAAAGGGCAAATGATGCAGTAAGTAAAGATTGGCAAATCGAGCCAACTAGGTTGAAATGATCGTAGCCGGTCGACATCAAACAATAAGGTTGAGAGCAGAACTCCATAGGATGCAGCCGCCATCTTACCGTAGTCAAACGGCCCTGGGAGGGGAATGTTGAACTGCGGCAAGAACAGGTACGCGCCGACGTAGCTGATCACGACTGCCCATTGATGGGGAAGTTTCTTGAACAAGAGTACCGTGAACAGTGGCCAGCCAAGTAGCGTGACATAAACTAGTGCAAACATCGACGCTCACCTCTCTAATCCTTTCCTAAAGTTGAGACATTACCCGATCATTTCACCAGTAGGCTCAAATACAGTTAGGCTACTACGCCTTAACGCCGAATTAATTTTTGCAGCGTTTTCTTTAAACCCTGGGTCTTTGGCGCAATGGTTTCGTCTGGACGAGCACGAAAGATTGTCGAGTGGGAACCTGAAACTTCTTCAGCAGGTCTCCCATTTGTGTAATAGTAAAGTGCCAATGATTTTCGCGTATATCCTTCGGGGCATGTCAGAGGCTCAGGATGTCCGTGGAAAGAGAAGTCAGTCGTGCTAAAGACTACACATCTGTTAAAGATTGGCAAGATTCTCTTTTCGCACTTCGTCATTTCGGTATCCCACAGCTCAAAATGGCCGCCGTACTCTTCCTGCCAGTCTTTATTTAAGTAGAGCAGCAAATTCAGCCGCCGGTCAAGCTTGAGCCTTTTATGCCGGTTAAAGTCAGCGTGGATTTTGAGAAATCCGCCTCGTTCGATTTGGTGAAGCCCACCGCCAACAAAATGAGGGTCGGGAATGATACCCTCAATTCCAGTCAAACGCTCCAGAAATTCAATGAAGGTGGATGAGTTGAACTGATAGAGGAGATAGCGAGTTTTCTCACTCATCTGTAGCTCGGATTTGGAAGCTAGTTTCTTCTCGGCAGGAGCATCAAATTGTTTCCAGTCGATTGACTCTGGTTTTGGAAAATCTTCTAGTACTTCATTGAGAATCGACTCTGGTAAGAAATTGTCGATTACGATGTGAGGAAATGGTTGTGCTGACTGATAAGCTTCGCAATGCTTGCTCGCCAAATCTTGTAGAAATGATGCATCAAGCCAAGTGTTCAAAACCGTTGTCATTTTTTGAGTCTCCTGTTTAGGTCTCCTAGGTGTAACGTAAAAATTTTTACTCAGTTAATTAAGGCACATATTTCGTCAGGAAAGCAAGAATCTGCGAGTAAACATATTTAGCTTGACAGTGAGAATTAACTGCGCCAACCCACATTCTTTACAAAGCTCATTCCTATGTAAGTAGAACTGCATTGAAAAACGAAGATAAGAAAACCGGGGGAGCGCCCCACCGGGGTGCTCCCCCGGTTTTCTAACATGAATTTAATTGTGCTGATCTACTTAGGCAATAAACGGGGCAACAGATCGGGCCACCTGGTTTTAGAGGATAAGACTGACAGAGTAATTACTGATGTTCATAAATTAAGTACGGAAACCACCAGTTCAACCAATTCACTACTGTTGTGCGCTTATGTAAACTGAATCCGGTCAATGAGCCGCCTGTATTTTGACCGGCATCAAAAGGGGGGAACCCAGATGGCGGGTTGATTCGCGCAACAGTTTTGAGATCCGTGAAGTCATATCAACTTCATTTTCCTGATTACTCATTGTCTAACCTCAAAAACCATGGATTTTCGTAGTCATAAAAAACTATATTGAGAATTGTATGTATGTGGCATTCTGCCAGAACACTCTTTATTCAGTCTTAACTAACCGCCAGACGTTGATAGGGAAGCATAAAGGTTGAGTAAAGCTATAGAGGATGCCTTTGCCCATCTCTGTGCGATCGCGGTAGCCTGCTCTTACAAGGGTCATCGAGTGTCCCTGCTCGTTCCTGGCAGAGGCTGGAGGCCATCTAGTATTTATCCGAGGAACTGACCTAAGGAGTTGTCTGCGCAGTGCAGGAGCAGGCTTTTTCTCCAAAGGTTGAAATATTTTCTTAAAACTTTCGGTTTTGGATGCTTTCGCCTTGTTAATAGCTATGCGTAGGGTTTGATTCGTTTCGGCCATTCAATACTCAGTGGTGGCTTGTCACAGGAAACTAAGGGGTGCCTACCAGTAAGAGAGTTAGTCTGGCGGTCTGTCAAGAGTAATTCTGCGTTAAACCGATACTGCAGGAGTTGCCTCAAAAGCTGAACCTGATGTAGCACTTAAGGTGTCACATCCTTCGCCAAAAACTCCAGCGGCATCGATCACATTTCTTTACATAGGTGAAGTCTTCGATGTGATTGGGAATCTTAATGGCATGAAAATTGACTCAGCTAACTGGAACTTACCCGTGTTGCCGACGTTGACAGAATGATGAACACTTGACATTGGACTTGAGAGACTTGGCTATGGCTAAAAAAATGTCTAATTTGCTTGCAGTGCTTAGTGCCCCGGTGTTTTTGTGTTCCCTTCCTCTTGGTCACGGGTTTGCTTATGCGTCCTCAGTAAATCCCGCTCCTCCCTATCAACCAACTAATGCAGATCCTGCAACCGATTCCCCAGCTACGGCTCCAGGCCCAATTGATTTAACTCCTAACAGCGGGAACGATTACGTCCTGGGCGTGGGTGATCTGATACAGGTTGACATATTTGAGGTTCCAGAGTTTAGCGGGGAGGAAAACGGGAGGCATCTGGTTTTTGCGGATGGCTCTATTAGCGTGCCCTGGGTTGGTAAAGTCAGCGTCGTAGGGATGACCCTCTCTGGTGTCGAGCAGCTATTGACGCAGCGCTTTGCTGCTTTTGTCAACGAGCCATTGATTACCGTGAGTTTAGTTTCTCCGCGGCCTATCCGTGTTGGCGTTGTTGGGGAGGTAAATCGTCCGGGATCATATATTGTTGAAGCCTCTTCCATTGGAGCAGCTGTTCAAGGGCAGTCCATTACGGACACAATCCGTGCGGCTGGCGGAATTACCCAGCTCGCAGACATTCGCAGAATTCAGATTCGCCGGTCCTCTTTAACAAGCGGCCAAGAGCAGGTCTTTGAAGTAGATTTTTGGAACTTCTTGCAATTTGGTAGCTTTGACCAGGACATTACGCTGCGAGACGGGGATGTACTAGTTGTTCCCACCGCAACTGATTTAACGGCTGAGGAAGTTTCCCAACTGGCGATCGCCAACATTTCCCCTGATACAATTAATGTCAACGTTGTGGGTGAAGTCGTTAGCCCTGGTGCAGTTACGGTTCAACCCAATGCATCCCTGAATCAGGCATTGCTTGCTGCGGGAGGATTCCGAAAAGATCGCGCACGACAAAGTAGAGTAGAACTAATTCGTCTAAACCCTAACGGGACTGTCTCTCGACGCGATATTTCTGTCGATTTATCTGCCAGCATCAATGAGGAAACGAATCCCGCTCTAAGAAATAATGATATCGTTGTGGTGAATCGCTCGGGTCTGGCAAGTGCTTCAGATTTCTTAACCACTCTAACGAGACCCCTTTCGAACTTTTTTGGCATTCTAGGCCTGTTCGGTTTTCCTTAAGAATTTTCCCATTTTTCTTTGCTGATCTGACATTGCAGCAAGTGAAGGTTGATTGATATCTTGAGTGCATCTGATTGACAACTGACTACTTGCATCTGAATCGACTGCCACAAGCTGGATTGGGAGGCTTGTCTAGTTAAAGATGATGCGCATTTTGATCTTTTGAGCTAAAAAGGGACTTACAGATGGCTGCTCAATCCAACGGTAGTTTTTGGCAGCGCACCACGTACGACGCTCTGGAGAGGTTGCGATAATGGAAAATGTACCTTCAGCCTCATCGCTAAGAACCCGTGACAGCGCTTTGAGGTTGATCACTTCAGGCACGAGTTCAGATGACTCTGCGGATACGCCCCGCAGAGGGTTAAACTTTCGCCCCTTCTTCCGAACTCTTCAACGTCGAGCATTTATCGCTCTTGGGATATCTGCTGCCATTATTGGGGTTAGCCTCTACAAAAACGCAACCTCTGAACCGATGTACCGGTCAAGTTTCCGATTGCTGGTGGAACCAGCAACTTCTGCTGCACGCATTGCTGACCCATCGACGCTTACCCGTGGCGATGGCGAATTGCCAGGAACTCGCTCACAAGTTGACTACCCAACCCAAATTGAAATCCTCAAGAGCCGCGCTATTTTGTCTGAAATTGCCGAGCGTGTCGAGGCGAGTTATCCGGGGTATAACTACGGAAACTTGAATGCTGGTCTTAGCGTTTCGCGGGTTTCCATTGCTACAGGGCGAGGTTTTGAGACCGGAATTCTTGAAGTCAGCTATACAGACCGTGATTCTAAGATCGTTGAAATTGTTCTGCAAGAAACAGCTCAAAAATATCTCCAGTACAGCTTGGAGGATCGAAAGAACCGGTTCAGTGAAGGAGTTCGATTTATTGAAGAGCAGCTACCCGACTTGAGACAGCGGGTCAACGTTTTGCAGGCCCAGCTACAGCGACTCCAGGAGGAGTATCTGCTGATTAGCCCAGAAACAGAAGGGCAAAATTTGTCTACGCAGGTTCAACTGGCTGAAACACAGCAGTTAGAAACGCAGCGACAGTTGCAAGAGCTAAAAGCCCTCTATGGAAGCCTGCAGGCCCAGCTGAATCTGTCCCCCCCGGAGGCGCTTGCTGCCGCTGCCCTTAGCGAAAATCCCCAATATCAAACGATACTAAACCAGCTTAACGATATTGACAGCCAAATTGCAGTCGAATCTGTCCGGTTTAGTGAAACTAGTCCAGTTATCCGGTCGCTTCAGCAGCGGCGACAAAATTTATCAGAGCTACTATCTCAGGAAGTGCAGCAGACGGTTGGCTTTCAGGTATCTGATTCCTCAGATAATTCTCGTCTCCTGTCGTATCAAGACTCGACTCGTCTCTCTTTGATACAACAGATGATTGATACAGCAAACCAAATTCAGGTTTTGGAGATTCGCAACCAGGAGATTTCCGAGTCGAAGGGGAACTTAGATCGTCGTGCACAGCAGTTTCCAGCGGTCAGTCGCCGATATAGCGAGCTAAATCGACAGTTAGAGATTGCTGCCCGTACTCTCGATCAGTTACTTATTCAGCGCGAAAATCTGCGTGTTGAGGCCGCCCAAGACCAGGTACCTTGGGAGTTGATTAATGAACCCGCACGGCCCCGTCTGGTAGAGTCTTCTGGGGCAGATTTAATTGTGGCCATTGCGGTTGCTTTGCTGGCGGGTGCTGGAGCGGCTGTTCTATGGGAACGCTATCAAGACATTTTCTATTCGACGGAGGATGTTCAAGATGCTATCCAACTGCCGGTTTTAGGGGTCATTCCGTATCAAGAGCAAGCCGATCAGCCCTTTAATGTGCTGTCCCTCTCTCGATTTGGCGAGGTACGGGAAGACGATCCCACCGAGACGCTTTTCTTAGAAGCATTTAACTCACTGTATGCCAGCCTCCGCTTCATGACGTCGGACACCTCTCGTTTGCGATCGCTCGTGGTTTACTCGGCGGGACCGGGTGACGGTAAAACGACGATCACCACGTATCTGGCCCATGCGGTTGCAGAGATGGGGCAGCGAGTTTTGGTGGTTGATGCGAATTTGCGATCGCCCGACCTGCATCAAATCTTGAAGCTTCCTAACACCAAGGGATTAGCTGATGTCCTGGCGGGCGACTTAGATATCAACGAGGCCATATCCCAGGTTTCTCTTTCCGAGAATCTCTTTGTGATGACTGCTGGCCAACCGCGAATTGATTCAACCCGTATGTTGGCTTCCAAGCACATGCAGTTGCTAATGGAACGCCTGAAAGAGCGGTTTGATCTGGTTCTTTATGACACTCCCCATTTAATTGGCCTGACCGATGCTAGCTTCCTGGCTGCCAATGCGGATGGCATTTTCATGACTATCGGGGTTGGCAAGACCAAGCGATCCGTCGTGATGCAGGTTCTCAATGAGCTAGAGGCCTATCGGATGCCCAGCCTTGGCGTCGTTGTTAACTACGTCAAGAAGTCATCCAATACAACCTACGGCTACTACCACAGTACATACAAGCAGCAGCAGTTGGGGCGGCAGATGTTCGGCCAGCAACCTGATTCGAACCAGGGTACCCTTGCACCATAGGGTTTGTCGAAAGCAATTCCTAGGGTTAATCCTTGAGCGACTTAAGGCGGGATAGTAGGGTGCGTTGCCCCCACTATCCCGCTAATCTTGTCCTGCTTTAAGCGGGAACCTTTCTAACATGAATTTCATTGTGCTGACCTACTTACCGTTTGGATTAAAGTTACATGACAGAAGCGACGGATCGACTAGACTGTGTGCTCCAACTAAGAATACCTGCAAAAAGGTTAAGGCCATCCACCAAACCCAGCATGGGATCTGATGCCCGTTCGGGATGGGGCATCAGACCCAAAACATTGCCTGAACGGTTGCAAATACCGGCGATGTGATGTAAAGAGCCATTGGGGTTACTTTCCTCAGACGTTTCTCCCGATGGCGTACAGTAGCGAAACAAAATTTGACGGTACTCTTCGAGAGCTGCCAGGGTTGCCTCATCAGCATAGTAACAGCCTTCTCCATGGGCGATGGGCAGAGTAATGACCTGACCATCCTGGTAGCGGTGTGTCCAGGGTGAGTCGGTTCGCTCAACTCGCAGCGATACGCGATCGCAAATAAAATTTAAGTCTCGATTGCGCATAAGTGCCCCTGGCAGTAACCCGACCTCAGTGAGCACCTGAAACCCATTGCAAATGCCTAACACTAGCTTTCCCTGCTCAGCATGGCGGACGGTTGCCCCCATAGCGGGAGAGAAACGGGCGATCGCCCCACAGCGCAGGTAGTCCCCATAGCTAAAACCTCCTGGTATGACGATAACGTCCAGATCAGAGAGGTCGTCTTCCTCGTGCCAAACCATGCGGGTGGGCTGGTGAAGCAGATCACGGGTCACCATAGCGGCGTCGCGATCGCAGTTAGAGCCAGGAAAAACAAGAATGCCAAATTTCATAGAGTATCTAAGCCTGCTGGAGCATGTTTTGAAGCTGGGTAATCTCAAACCGATAATTTTCTATAACTGGATTAGCCAGCAGTTGGTCGCACATCTGATCGACTTGCTGCTGGGCTGCAGCAGTGTTAGCAGCGGTCAACCGTAACTCCACATATTTACCAATGCGAACCTGATCTACCCCTTCAAAGCCAAGATGGTGTAGGCCAGACTGAACTGCCGTTCCAGCGGGATCAAGAACAGACGGTCGGAGAGTGATGTGGATTTGTGCCAGATAGTGTTGGGTCACAGGTTTCAGAGGACAGGCTAGAGTGAGCATTTTGAATCCACCTTCATACTAGCGCTAGTGGGTTTTCTAACATGAATTTCATTGTGCTGACCTACTTGGAACAAATTTTCTAACTGCTGGGGCAGGGTCAACCATCGCGAGCAGGATTTGGGAAAATAGAGGAATGGAAAGGGAGAGAATAGAGGAAAGTTAGGCCATTCACTCATGTGCACTGCTCCATGAAACGTACCCGCAGTCAGGATCAGATCTTAGCCGTCCTCAAAACGCTGGACGAAGCAATTTCGGCACAAGATCTTTATGTCGAATTGCGCCATCGGGGCAAGGGGGTAGGGCTGGCGACGGTTTATCGCGCCCTGGATGCCCTTAAGCTGGCAGGAAGTGTTCAGGTACGCACGCTGGCCAACGGCGAATCGCTTTACAGCCTTGTCAAAGAGGATCGCCACCACCTGACTTGTCTCCAGTGCGGCACATCGATTTCAATTGACGAGTGCCCGGTCCATGAGCTGGAGCGGCAGCTGAATCAGTCGCATCAGTTCAAAATTTATTACCACACGCTAGAGTTTTTTGGACTCTGCACAAGCTGTCAAGTTGCCCAGCTTAACCATTCTGAAGTTGCTGAGGACGAGTAGCGAGACCGTAAGTAAGTAGAACTGCGTTGAAAAACGAAGGTTAGAAAACCGGGGCGCTCCCCCGGTTTTCTAACATGAATTTAATTGTGCTGACCTACTTAGTTAAACAGAATTATTTTTTTGGGGGTGTGCGCCCCCATGAGTTGTAGTTAATTATACTCAAGCACTTACTATGGGCAAAATCCTCTATCTGGCAAATCCATACGGGTTCTCGACTCAGCAAAAAGACTGTCTGCTGCCGCCCATTGTGGAAGCTCTCAGGTCAGTGGGGGCAGAGGTATGGGAACCCTTTACGCGCAACAACCAAGTTGACCTCTCCCAACCAGGTTGGGCCTATCAGGTAGCTCAGGCTGATATGCGGGATGTGAGAGCCTGCGATGGTATCTTCGCCATTGTCAATGGCACGCCCCCCGATGAGGGAGTCATGGTTGAACTGGGAATGGCGATCGCCCTCCAGAAAGCAATTTTTCTGTTTCGAGACGACTTCCGACGCTGTAGCGACAGCGAAGATTATCCCCTAAATCTCATGGTGTTTGCGGGGCTACCCAGGGCCAACTGGTCTGACTATTACTATACCTCGGTCAAAGATATTACTTCTCCTCAAAAAGCCCTCTATCGGTGGCTACAGGAGGGTGCTGTCTAGGTAAGTGGCTGGACATAAATAAAGTTGATGAACTTACCGTTTCAACCGGCTCATTCGATATGTGCAATCCGAAACCCCATTTGGCACTCAAACTGTTCGGGTTGGCTAGCTGTTGTTTTGTAGAGTGCACGACCACAGCGGAGCGTTCCTTCCTGCCAGCGAGGCTGACCGCTCTGGTCAGCCATCAGACAGGTTTGGCAGACCTGCTGGGGAGAGATAAGCTGATCTTTCATCAAAATAACTAGCATATTCGTACCTCTAATCTATCCCCCTCGTCGCTACAACCATTTTATGGCATCTATTTTGGAGGCATCAGTTACATTAGATTACTTTTAGAGTACGTAAAGCCCCTGACGCGGCTGAGGAGATATTAGCAGATTGGAATGACTGGCTTAACTTCTTTGAATACTCACAAAGATACTTGAAAAATCAGGTCAAATGGAGTTCCAAAACCCAGAAGATATCGGCTGCCGATGACCAAACTACATAATGCAAACAAAAACACCGTAGCCTGAATGTCTTGCCCGATGACACTAAACTTCTCCCGCCATAGGCCATATCCAGTTGCGATATAGTATGGCAGGTCATTGAAGGCAATAACTAGAATCACCCCCACGATACCAACGTGTTCAGCAGCCAGTGGCATCAAGACAATCATATAGATAAGCTTGAGTGTGTTGCCAATCGCTGAATATATGGGTTTGCCAATCGCATAAAGCGTCTTGTCAATTGTCATTGACAGTAAAAGAGGCCAAAGTCCCAGCACTAATAAAGGAAGCATCCAAGATGCCTGGTCATATCTACTGTCATAGAGAAACAGAATGATATAGTCGCCAAATCCAGCCATGAAGACGATCAGGAAGGATAATACAATGAGAAGGGAACGGCGCTTCGGTAAAATTTTTGACTTAACCGTTGCTGGGGGTAAATGGGATAGTCGAGACAATACTGGTAGCGTCACCTGGACATTAATTTTCTGAACGATTTCTCGAACCAGGTAGGCCATTGTGTAGGCAACTGAATAGATCCCTAGTGTCTCAATCGATAGAAGCTTGCCCAGCATAAGCTTGTCCGATTGGGCAGCCAGGAAGGTCATAGCAGTCGCTACGAAAATCCATCTGCCGAATTTCACAAGTTCCTTTAAAGCTTCTTTTTCCCATGCAAAGTGATTGAAACTACCTGGGAAAATAAAGTGGCTCCAAATTGCTTCAACTGCTTTAGAGGCTAACCCCCCGGCAAGTAGTGCCCAAATGCTGGGAGAGAAATAGGCCCAGACGACCATAACTGTAATTGAGACAAGCTGGATGACAGCATCGAATGCAGCGAGCTTGCCAATGGCCATGTGACGATTGAGCCGATGTAAATCTGTAGATTTTAAGCCCGCAAGCACAGTTGTAAAGCCTGCAACAGGAAGGATCCAGGTGATTCTTGGGTCTCCATAATATTGAGCTGTGGGGTAGGCAATGATGATGCAGCAAAGCCATAGCCCAACCCCTCTGATGAGCTGAATCGTCCAGGCAGTATTAAGAAAAACTGGATCATCTCCACGTTTACTGCGGATGATGCCTGGGCGGATACCAATATCTGAAAAGAGGTTTAGCCCCGTGATGAAAGTTGAGACTAGCGCCATCAGTCCAAACATTTCTGGAACTAATAAGCGCGTTAGTACCAGGTTACTGGCAAGTCTGAGACCCTGGCTAAATCCATAACCAGCAATCGTCCAAGCGGTTCCACGAATTGCTTGTTTTTGAAGTAGGGATGACATGGTTGCTCTTGTATAAGACTTAACTTAGACGCCGATTGCTTTAGCTGAACGGTATTGAACAGTTTCTATATGTTGGAACCTGAACTGATTTTAAGCTAATAAAAAATAGGATATTTATTCGACAATTACTGTTGATCTTATCTGCGCCTTCTTCTGTAGGATATATGACTTGCACAGGATTTGTAGGATTGAAACCGTAAATTTCGCACTTTCTTTAGTTAAAACTTCACGTTAGGTAAAGTGTGATTAAGTAGGTCGGCACAATTAAGTTCGTGCTAGAGAACCGAGGGAGCGCCCCGGCGGGACGCTCCTCCGGTTCTCTAACCTTCGTTTTTCAATGCAGTTCTACTTAAATTTAGAATTATGATTGACATCGAGTGGATCAGTGATTTTTGAGCCACTCGCTAAAAATTAATAAGTAGGTGGTCATAGGTAAACGTAGCTATGGTGGGGTTTACACCGCAACAAAAGTATATGAGATGAGGTTGTCATGCATTACTTTACGGTAGGCCTCTTTATTCAGTCTTATTGAGCGGGTGCTTGGGGGGGGCGAACTGTAAAGATTGAATGAAGATATCGTATGGGAACTCTTCTTCTATTGGCGGGAGAATAAGGCCGTTCTGCCTACTGAGTTAGAGGCAGTGCTGGCAATCGGCCTCATAGAAGTACCTGACAATCAAACAACACTCAGGCTTGTATTTTGAGGTATCCCTGGTTGAGGGATGGTAACGGTGAATGTGGTAC
>JAYKGU010000266.1:0-7537 GCA_035285585.1 Synechococcales cyanobacterium | reverse complement strand
TCACCCCCAACCCCTCTCCCAGAGGGCGAGGGGAGCCGAACCAATGCTCTTGTTCCCTCTCCCTTCGGGAGAGGGCTAGGGTGAGGGCTTCTGGGCAGCGGTTCGTAAGTTTTGTCAGTCAACCAGGCTAAGTAGGTCAGCACAACTAAATTCATGTTAGAAAACCGGGGGTCTCCCCCGGTTCTCTAACCTTCGTTTTTCGATGCAGTTCTACTTACATATAGCGCGATCGCCCCAGCTAATTTCCTGGCCATTGGCCCGCTGAAAATCACTTTGCTGGAGATAGTTCAAATAGTCCCTCATCATAGTGCACCCCCTGGCTCTAAGCTGGGCAAAGTCCTCCATGGGCCACAGCTTCACCGTGCCATCATCCGCGGTCGTTGCAAATAAACGACCATCGGGGCTGAACTGAACGCTGCGAATAATTGAGCTGGGATGGGCATGCCAGGCAGCGGCTTGCTGCCGAATCTGCAAATTCCACAGTTGGACGGTGCCATAACTGTCGCCGCTGATGACATGCCTCCCATCAGGGCTAAAGGCCACGGCGTTGACCTCGGCATCGTAAGCCTGATACAGATCACCTTTGCGGCTGTCCTGCAGGTGCCAGATGCGGATGGTGCCATCCTGCCCCGAGCTGGCCAGTTGCTGTCCGTCAGGGCTAAACGCCACGCTATAGACGGGGCCTAAATGCCCTGGGAAAGAAACGGTGGGTTGGCCCTGCAAATTCCACAGGCGGACGACCCCATCCTCTCCGGCGCTCGCCAGTTGCTGCCCATCGGGGCTAAACGCCACCTGCCACACCCTTTGCGGATCGGCATTCCAGGTCGCCAGGGTTTGCCCCTGCACGTTCCACAGGCGAATCGCCCCATCCTCTCCGGCGCTGACCAACCGCTGACCATCGGGGCTGAACTGCACACTCCGAACCAATCCCTGGTGTCCTTGCAGTTCGACCTCCGGCTGATTTGCTCCAGACCATAGACGAATGGTTTGCCCCTGGGCACTGGCCAGTAGTCGGCCATCGGGACTAAAGGCGATCGCCCTGACGCTACCTAAATTTCCTCTCAAGGCGGTCAGCCCGCGTCCCTGCAAATCCCACAGGCGGATGGCTGCATCTTCCCCACTGGTGGCCAGCCGCTGGCCGTCGGGGCTAAATCGCACCGCCATCCCTGCCCCTTGGTGGGCAGCCACCGTCACCGACTGTTGCCCCTGCAGGTTCCAGAATCGCACCGTCGCGTCGTCGCCGCTACTCACCAGCCGCTGACCATCGGGGGTAAAACTGACGTGTCTTGCCGGTCCTTCGTGGCCTTGTAAAACGGCCAGTGTTTCCCCTGCCGCTGTCCACAGCCGTACCGTACCATCGGCAGAGGCACTCGCCAGGGTTTGACCGTCAGCACTGAACGTTACGCGCCAGACCCGTCCCTGGTGCCCCTCCAGGGTGGCCACTGGCTCCCCCTGCACGGTCCACAGCCGCACCCGGCCATCCTTGCCCGCCGTGGCTAGCCGCTGCCCGTCGGAGCTGAATTGAATGGTATGGAGTTCGCCCTGCTGGGCCGAAAATTGCGCCAACGGTGTGCCCTGCAAATCCCAAAAGCGGAACGTATCGTCGTCAGCAGCGCTGGCAAGCATCTGGCCATCGGGGCTAAACACAACGCTCCACACATCTTTTTGATGCCCGGTGAGCACGGCCAACGGTTGACCCTGCAACGTCCACAGGCGCACGGTCCGATCCACCCCGGAGGTGGCGAGCAACTGGCCATTGGGGCTGAAGCTCAAACCTTTGACCATGTCCGTGTGTCCTTGCAATAGGGCCAGTTGCTCCCCCTGCAAGCTCCACAGGCGGGCGGTACCATCTGACCCAGCGGTGCCGATTTGCTGACCATCGGGACTGAAGCTGAGGTTCATAATGCGGCCTTGTCCAGAATCCCAGGTGTCCTGCCTCTGCCCCTGCCAGTTCCACACGGAGACAATGCCGTCGTCTCCGGCGGTGGCAATCCACTCGCCATCTGGGCTGATGATGCTTCGGGTAATGCCTTGATGTTCCCTCAGGCGGTTGCGCTCCTGGTTGGAATAGATTGCCCGTTGCAAGGTTCCCTGGATCTGTTGTTTGAGCTGAGGATCGGGCCTGAAGAGTTGCAGTAAGGGGTTCTGGAAGGATTGGGCTGCCCACAGGCTATCCATGAAGGCATCAAGGGATTGACCGGCGCGAAAGTTGGCTTCGGCGGATTCGCGGGAGGCTTGAATTTGATTGATCAAAGTGCTGCGCTGCCCAACCAGGGTAGCGATGGATAGCCCACTCAATCCGAGGATAACGCCAGTGGTAATTCGCCACCGCCAGCTCAGGTTGCGGCGTCTTTGCAACACGCTTTCCTGCACAAATTCGGATTCGACCTGGTTCAACCAGTTGCGGCTGGAGCAGAGCTGCTGATTGAGCACATCCAGGTAAGGATTGGCATTCCACAGGAACTGGGCAGGCTTTTCCCGCGAGCGATTTGTCGGGGAGGGCGATCGCCTCCCCATTTTCAAGAGCTGCGTGAAAGCTTGTTGAAACAGGCTTTCAACCCGGTAAAACCCACGGTCAAGGGTGTTGATCATCGGTTCGGCCCGGCCCCGCAAGTCAGGGGATGTTGCCCTGGCTTTGATGGCTTGCCATTCCTCCGCTGCTGGGGTAAGCCGCCGCTGCAGGATGGTGTTTTCCTCCTCCTCCCGCTTCCACATCAGCAATTTATCCCAGCCTTGCAGCAAGGCATCGTGGGCTGGCTCCACATAGGAGACGCCCTGGGAATTAGAGCCTTCAACGATCAGGCGGGCCTTGGAAAGGCGCTCAAGCACCGTTTGTACTCGCTCATTTTCCTGGGGGTCGGCGTAAATCAGCTCTGATTTGGGAACCTGCCGTCGCGCCACCCCGCCTTCCTCAAGGGCAATCATCCGCAGCATGACCCGCCGCAGGGTGGCCTGATGGCTCTGATTCAAAGCTTCATACTCTTCCGTGGCTCGGTAGGTCAGGGCACCCGTAACGCCGCCCAGGGCTTGATAGTCCGCAAAACGGAGGGTGCGATCGGTACTTTGATCCGCCTGCCAGCGCTGGTATAGCCGGACATACAGCTCGCTCAAAGTGAACGAAAGTAACGGCAGCGCACCGGGCATTTGACCCACTTCATCTACCAGCCTGCTGACCAAATTTCCAGCCAGATTACCCTGGACGTCCTTCAAGTCTTCAAAATACAGGGCCTGTTTGAGTGCCGGATACTCGATCGCCTGCCGCAGCTCATCGGATGTCATGGCTCGCATCGGAAAACGCGCCTCCGGCCAGTGGGCTTCCAAAGGCGAGTTCAAGAATCGAGGTTCAAAGTCAGACCGCAGGGTCAGCACCAGGCGCAGGGTTTGGGGGTGGTCGGCGATCGCCCGGTGCAAAACCGCCAGAAACCTTTGCCAGGGCTGCTGGGTGACAGGGTTGGCATCGGCGCGATCGCCCTGCCCCTGGGTAAGCAGTTCCTCAAGCTGATCAATCACCAAAAGGAGGCGGACGTTGGGATGGTGGTGGCTCCAGGTGGCGATCGCCCGACTGAAAGAGGATGGTTCCTGCTGTAGTTGCTGGCTGAGGGCTTCAAGCTCAGCCACAACCCGGTGGTGCAAGTCCTGGAGCTGGGACTGCTGCTGGCGATTTCCCAAAGTTTGCAACTGCGGCCAGCACGCTTCAATCAGCAGCAGTTTGGCTTCTGGGGCGGCATTGCTCCAGGCATCGGCAACGGTCATCAAGGGTTCAGCCACCTGCCGGGACTGGAGGGCTTTATCCAGAAAGCTTACCTGCGCCAACTGTTTGAGCAAACTACCATGGGCGATCGGCAAAAGTACTCTGGCCAGAGAGATAAAGGGCAACTCGCCAGGGCGCATGGGATCGAGAATGCACCACTGTTCGGCTTTTTGCCGAGGCTTTGGCGTGGCCTTTGAAGCGCGTAAATACGGAATCAGACCGGCCTTCACCAGACTTGACTTCCCAGACCCGGAAACCCCCAGCACCACGGTTAATGCATGGTTAGGCTGGGCGAGGCGCTTGGCCAACTCTTTAACCAACATCTGCCTGCCAAAGAAGAAGCCCGCATGTCTTTCATCAAAGGACTTCAGGCCCCGGTAGGGATTGTTTGCTTCGTTGAGTGGCAGGGCCGCCGCCAGGGCCGCTTCTGGATCAAAGTGGGGCGGGGTGAAGATAAACTCGCCTCGGTCATAGTCACGCCGCAGCGGATAGATGCCGGGGGCTTGCTGGCCGCTGGAAAGCTGCTTGACGCGGGTTTGCAAGTACACAAACAGCTCATGGGCAGTGACCACGCCATCCGGAAAGAGATCGGCCTTGACCCGCTGGGCCGCCTTCCCCACCTGCAATCCTTCCAGCAGCGCCAGGGCAAAGGGAGAATGGGGTTCTTCCAGGCCAGGAACGGGCTGCCGATTATCCCCTTGCAGGCGGGCCACATCCAGGGCTTCCTGGTCATGGGCAGCGGAGGTAATCACCTGCCAGGCGGGATGGCGAATGAAGTGGTAGTAGTGCTCTCGGCGCAGGGTTTCCAGGATGGGGACGGCTTTGCGGCTTCCAGCCCAGCGAAAGGTACCGGCAAAACAGCAGTCTAAAATAACTAAAAGGTGATGGCAGGCCAGCTTCTCCAGCGCCTCAGAGACCTGACGCATCGGCAGAAATGAATCCTGCTGAACCGGATCGGCGTCATAGGGTACCAGGTAGCCCTCCGGCCCGTACTCATCGGAGTTTGCGGCTTTGGAACGGGCCAGGCCGTGGCCTGCAAAGTAGAGGATTAAGCGATCGCCCTCCCCCGGTTTCAGCTCTTCCCGAATGCGGGTATGAAACAGGTGTTTTAGGGCTGCCAGGGTTGCCTCTGAGTCAAACAGGCGGATGATCCCCGGCTTCTTTCTGGAATGCTGGTAGGCATACTGGTGCTCCAGGAGATGGGCGATCGCCCGTGCATCGCTCACCGCTGTGCTGAGGGTTTGAATGCCCTGGTTTTGGTAGCGATCGATACCAACAACCACGGCCAGGTTGCGGTCAAAGTTGGCTCGATTGCTATCCCATGCCTGACCCTTGCCGCTGTCGCCCATGTGGCTACCTCTGGCGAACTACCTATAGCTTCATATAGCTCATTCGTGAAGGAGAAGCAGGAATTTTCAGAAATGTTTAAGACAATTGAGTTGCAGCAGGGTGATTGGCCCTTGAGGCAGATCTGGCTGGGCCTATTCCGCCTGTCCTTTGAGGCTGCTCAAGCTGCGGCTGGCCACGTCAGCGCTCAGTCCCCAGAGCAGCAGGGCCAGGTAGTCAGCCATGGGCCTGGCTCCGAAGGTCTCACCCGTTTCGATGTACAGCGTATTCAGCCCCGTCAGGGTCAGCCCGGTGAGCAACACCAGGTAGAGCAGCGGACGCACAAACCAGAAGGTAGCTTCGGCCCTGACCTGATCCGAAAGCCCCGACAGCGTCACCAGGAAGCGCGACAGGCGCTCCGGGGGGGAGAGGGGGGCGGCCTTGCCCAGGTCGGTCACCACGTTGCGGGCGCTTCTCCCCAGATCAACGGTCACATCCCGCAAGGCCACTTCCATATCCCCCAGGTCAACCGTTGCAGCACCCCGACTGCCAGCCGTCGTCAGTTGCAGCACTTCATTCAAAACGGTGGTCGCCTCGTTATCCTGCCCTCCGGCAATCAGGTCACGGGTGTATTGAATCTTGGCAAAGGCGTCTTCCAGGACGGATTCACCGTGCTTCTGCTGCTCATCCAGTCGCGCCTCCAGGGTACGGAGCTGCTTGAGCACCCCCAGCCGACTTTGCAGCAGCGTCACCTGGGTATCGGCGGCTTCAAGCTGCTGGCGGTAGACCAGCTTGCGGGCGTTTTGCAGCATGGGGAGGAGAATTTGGCGATCGCCCGGATGTGCCTCCCGAATGTCGGCCTCTAGCTGGTATACCTTTTTACGCACCTGCGCCTGGGGACCGCCCTGCTCTTCCATGTACTTAAACAGGCGGCCTAGAATAATCCCCAGCAGCAGCACCAGCAGCGGCAGCAGCGGCCCTGAACGGACGCTCATATTCACCGGCAGAATCAGGCGGTTGCTCTGGTCGGCCTGGGTGAGGTAGATCTTGCCCACGTATTGCTCTGGGGGCATGGCAAACCGATTAATGGCCAGGGGAAGGCTGGTAATTTGCTGGGCGGGTAGGGCCAGTTCTTCCGGGGGCAGGGCCAGGGCGGCGTCGGGCAGCGGATAGCGGGTCAGCGTGCCCCGCACGGAAACGGCTGTATTGAGGATTTGGGCCGGGGCGTTTGCGGGGTTGTCAAACTCTAGCTCCAGTTGGTCGAGTCGGGTGCTGGCGGGCAGGAAAAGGCGGGCCAGCAGGCAGTCAATGCCCCAACTACAGTTGACCAGTTGGAGCTGAATCTGGTCGGTGCCTTCCAGGGGGATGATGGGAGGCTGGTTGCTGACCAGGGTTTCCAGGAGGGGGGCAGGCAGCTCTTCCGGGGGGGCTGCATCGGGCACGTCTACCTGGGCCGTAGCAGCACCCTGAGCCAGCAGGAGGGGCAGGAGAACAAAAAATAGAAGCCGTTTCATTTACCTGTTTTTTTGCTCAAAAAGGTTGTTGTCTGCTGAGCACACCGTTAACCTAATTTCGGCTATCATTCTACGTCTAATTCCTTAGCTTTATCAATCTTTCCTGATAACTTCAGTAGCCAACCTTTGAATACGGTAAACTTGCGATAACCGACCCTGGGGGAGCATTCTTTTAATATGTCTAAATTCAGCTTCAAGCAAAGCCAAGCTGTTTTGATTGGCATTAACTGTTACAGCCATGGAATCACCCCGCTAGACAATGCTGTTGCCGATGCTGCCGCGATCGCTCAAGTCTTGCAGGACAAACATAGGTACCAGGTAAAGCTTTGTTTGGATGAAGCTGCTACGTTGGAAAAACTTAATATTTTGCTGCAAACCCTCCAGCTCAGTGAGGACGATCGCCTGGTTTTCTACTTTGCTGGCCATGGAATTGCTTTACCCGGAGACGATGGACCACAGGGCTACCTCATTCCCAAAGACGCTAAGCTGGGGGACGTGTCTACCTATCTACCAATGGCCCAGGTGGAGGCGGCGCTCACGCAGCTACCCTGCCGCCATTGTTTGATTATTTTGGACTGCTGCTTTGGGGGTGCGTTCCGGTGGTCAAGTACGCGCAAGCTAGTTCCAGTTCCGGAGGTGATCCACAAAGAGCGGTACGATCGCTTCATCCAGGATCCCGCCTGGCAGGTAATCACCTCTGCATCCCACGACCAGTATGCTTTGGATGCCCTTGATCTGAAGAACGATCGGGGTACCGATCCCAACCGCATTCAGCACTCTCCCTTTGCTGCTGCCCTGATGGATGCCCTTGCGGGTAGGGCTGATGCCTATCCAGCGGGTAAGAATGGCCTGCCGCCTGGGGACGGCGTGATTACCGCAACGGAACTCTACCTCTATTTGCGAGATGCGGTTGAAGTCTCTACGGATGCCCGCAACCTGCGGCAAA
>JAYKGU010000265.1:0-29661 GCA_035285585.1 Synechococcales cyanobacterium | reverse complement strand
TTTTCCCTGTAAATCTCCTATGTGCACAAGCAAAATTAATTACAGTCGTGGGGTGGTGTGCGCCCCACCGAGGCGCACACCTCCAGGAAAACAATTTTTCAGCTAAGCCAGAAGGGCAAAACATTCTGTAGGAACGTTCTGAAGCGTAGCCAAAGCTCTGTGCCGCATGCTTTGCCCCGACAAGGACGAAACTCTTAACCGCTTAGCTTCGCTTTCACCATCTCTTGAACCTTCTTGCCATCGGCTTTGCCCTTGAGCTGGGCCATAGCCTGCCCCATTACTTTCCCCATATCCTTCGGAGATGAGGCTCCTGTCTGGGCGATGATGTCGTCCAGGGCTGTGCTCAAGTCTTCGTCTGAGAGCTGAGCTGGCAAATAGGATTCGATCACGGCCAATTCCTGGGCTTCTTTTTCGGCCAGGTCTTCTCGACCGGCGTTCCGATACTGCTCAATGGAGTCGCGCCGCTGCTTAGCCTGCTGAGTCAGCACCTCCAGATCTTCATCGTCGGTCAACCCTTCCTGGCCTTTGGCGCGAGCGTCGGTCTCCCGCTCCAGAATGACCTTTTTAATGCCTCGGACAGCCTCCAGGCGAGTTTTGTCCTTCGCCTTCATGGCCGCCTTGATGTCTTCGGAGATTCGATCTTTTAGGCTCATGGCGCTGTTTAGATAGGGAGCGGTGGACTAAAGGATTGGGGCGATCGCCCTAATAATCGGCTTCTTCCTCATACTCCACCACCCGCTTCTTCTCAGGAATGTTGAGCTTCTGCGGACGATAGGGTGTGGGATTGTCGTCATCGGCCCAGGCATCCCCCGTTACATCGTAGTCTTCGTATTGGGTTCCTTCGTACTGCGGCTCGGGCTGGGGCGCAGGCGTAACTTCTTCGTAAGTGGCTTCCTCGATGTAAGCCGCTTCCTGGACAGCGGGTTCACCCCCCCAATTGTCGGTTTCATAGTAAACCGGCTCTGCCTGGCGCTGGGGCAACGGCTCTTGCAGCGGTTGGGGTTCATTCCAGTTGTCTTCGTCCCAGGTTTCGTTCGCTGCCGCCGTGGTGGCCTGGATTGGCTCCGATGCCAGGGTGGTGGAACCCGTTCCTAACTGGTTGGCGGGGGAGGTGGGCATGACGTAATAGTCGTCTTCTCGCCGCCGCTCCCATGGAGCTGCACCAATGCCAAGCCGCTCCAGCACGCCCACCGTGAGCTGCACCAATTTTTCTTCTGCCCCCTCAAAGACAATCAGCCGATCGGGGCCACTGCTCACCACTTCGTCCATTGACAGCTCGTAGGTGCTGATCATCTGGTCAGGAATTTGGGGGATCCCCAGGGAGGCAATCACCAGGGAGGTCACGCGACCATCGGTGGCGTTGAACTTAAAGCCCCGTACCTTGCCCAGCAGTTCTCCGGTTTCGGTAATGACTTCGCAGTTGATCAGGCTACTGAACGCTTCCACCTCGACTTCCTGATCGAGCACAGTGTCATCGTCAACGAGGATGACGTCACCCACCTGGCGGACGCTGCTGAGCAGCATCGTCTGCTGAATGTTGGAGAGCACCCCGGATAGCATACTTTCACGTAAACCGAGGGCGACAACTTCCCGCCGATCAATGTCTACCCAAAGCTGGCTGACAACCCCCAGGCGTTTTCCAGTATCGCGGGTAATAATCTGGGTTCCCAGGATGTCAGAGCGTTGTAAAAACTGTTCAACCATTTGCGAGTCCTGATCTCGGATCGAGATATGCGACGAATATGAAAAATTATCGGAGGATTAATTGTCGGAAGAAAGATAAACCTGCTAACCACAATTTGCGCTGCCCGATTCCACTGTCAGGCACGCTGTGGCTGGAGGTCAAGTCCCAGAACTTGAGTATAGGCCCCTCGCGCCTGCGTCACGCCGATCGTCCGTTCCGCCGATTCAATCATGGGGCGTCGGAGACTGACCACAATAAACTGGGCATAGAGCGACTGACGTTTAATCATTTTAGCTAATCGCTCTACATTTGCCCCATCCAGGAACATATCGACTTCGTCGAAGGCGTAGAAGGGCGATGGGCGGTAGCGCTGCAGGGCGAAGATAAAGCTGAGGGCGGTGAGGGACTTTTCGCCCCCCGACATGGAAGCGAGGCGGCGCACGGGCTTGCCTTTGGGATGGGCCACCAGATTGAGGCCGCCGCTGAAAGGATCGTCGGGATTGTCGAGCTGCAGGTAGCCATCGCCGTCCGAAAGTTCGGCAAAGATGGTCTGGAAGTTTTCGTTAACGGCGTCGAAGGCTTCCTTGAAGGCCCGCTGGCGCAGGGTGGTGAAGTTTTCGATGCGCAGCAGCAGTTCTGTCCGCTCTTCTTCCAGGGTAGTCAACTTCTGGGTTAGCTCCTGCAGCCGCTCCTGGGTGCGCTCATGCTCTTCCAGGGCCAGCATGTTGACCGGCTCCATCGCCTGGAGGCGTTTTTGCAGCGATCGCACCTCCTGCTGGAGCTGCTCCAGGCCCAGGTCGGCGGGAACTTCGGGGAGGGGATCGGGCAGGTCGGCCTGCTGAGCTGCCAGTTCAGTCCGTCGCTGCTCTAGCTCATCCAGGCTGGTCTGGCGGGTTTCCTGCTGCTTTTGTAGCTGCCACTCAAGCTGCTGGTGTTGGGTTTGCTCGTCTCGCAGTTGGCGCTCGGCGCGATCGCGTCCGGCCTTTTCTGCCGCCAGCGACTGCTCCAGGGTGGCCAGTGCCCCATGGGTTTGGGCAATTTGTTCGGCCAGGGCCGTCTGCTGCTGCTGCAAGCTGGCCAGCTGATCGAGCTGATCCCGCTGTTGGCCCCGGCAGGTCTGGAGCTGCTGCTGCCCCTGCTGAATTTTTTCCTGGAGGCGCTGCTGCTGGGCCGTCAGGTCTTGAAGGCGCTGCTCGGTGCTGCGCAGGGCCAGTTGCTTCTCAGCGAACTGGGCTTCCCGCTCCCGGATAGCGGCCTGGGCCTGCTGCCACTCCTGGTGGGTTTGGGACTGCTCTAGATCCGCCAGGGTTTGTCGTCGCTGCTGGAGCACGGCCTCCTGCTGGGGCAGATGCTGTTCCAGGGTTTGCAGCCGTGTTTGGGAGTCCTGCCACTCGTGGCGATCTTGGTCAAGCTGCGATCGCCCCTGTTCCCGCTGGGTTTCCATCTGGGCAATTTGGGTCTGAAGCTGGGTCAGCTGCAGTTGGGTTTCCCGCTCCTGTTGACGGGCGGCGTCTAGCTCTTGGGCAAGGGTTTTGCGGTCAACCGTGGCCTGGGCGATCGCCCCCTCACAGCGGTCGAGAATGCGGTCAATTTCGTGGAGACGCTGACGCAGGGCGATCGCCTCCGCCGACTCCGCCGCTTCGACTGTACCAAAGTGAAGAGCGCCCTGGCGGTTGCCCAGGCTGCCCCCGGTCATGGCTCCACTGGCTTCCAAAAGTTCACCCTCCAGGGTGACGATGCGATAGTCTCCCAGGTGCTGACGGGCTTCGGTAAGGCTGCTAAACACCACCGTATTGCCGAAAACATAGGCAAACACGTCTCGATACTTGGCGTCACAGTCAATCAGATTAACGGCGTAATCAACCATTCCTGGCGGACGCTGCCACGCTGAGACAGCGGTCAATCGGGGGGCGCGAATCTTGTTGA
Organism: Synechococcales cyanobacterium; assembly: GCA_035285585.1. GTDB lineage: Bacteria > Cyanobacteriota > Cyanobacteriia > CAKZMO01 > CAKZMO01 > JAYKGU01. The sequence goes on along the minus strand of JAYKGU010000265.1, from coordinate 26,051 downwards.
GGGGGAGGAAGGTGGCCCGTCCAGCCCGTTTTTCCTTGAGCAGCCGAATGCCTGCGGCGGCAACGCCATCGTCTTCGACGACCAGATGGCCCAACCGCCCCCCTGCGGCAATTTCCAGCGCCAGCTGATACTGGGGATCAACCCGTCCCAACTGCGCGACCAGCCCGCAGATTCCCGGTAGCCCGGTTTGCAGCAGCATTTTTGTGGCATGGGTGCCCTGGGATTCTTGCATGGCCTGGGCCTGGGCCTCCAGCTTGTCAAGCTGGCGCTGTTTGTCCCGCTGTTCGTGGAGGAGGCGAGACTGGGTTTCTTGCTGAATTTGCAGCTCTTGCTCGGCTGCGGCTAGCGATCGCGCCAGCGACTGCACTTGACTGACAGCGGTTTGGTGTTGGCTGCTTAACTCGGCCTGCCGACTTTGGTAAGTGGTTAGCTCCTGGGCGATCGCCGCCACCGCTGCCGTTTGGGTCTGGATTTTTTGGTCGAGCTGACTGAACCGTTCCTGCAGGCGGGCCTGCTCTCGCCGCTGGGGATCAATCTCGGCCAGCAGTGCCTCTACCTGATGGCGGAGGGCCGCTTGCTCCTGCACCCAGGCTTCTGAAGCAGCGGCGATCGCCATGGCTGCCTCGCGGCTTTGCTCTAAATTTTGACGAGCTTCGGCTTGCTCCGCCTCCAGATGTTGACGCTCCCGCTCCCGCATTTGCTGCTCCTGCCCAAGCTGTTCCACTTCCCGGTGGTGGAGTTGCAGCGCTTCCTGGATATGCTGCAGCCGCGCGAGCAGGTCTTGATTGGCCGCCACCAGCTCTTGCTCTTGCCGCTGGAGCTGTCGCTGCTCGGCCTCACGGGTGGCCAGAACGGAGCGTAGGGCAAGCTGCTCATCTTCCCCTAGGGCCTTGACACGGGCATTGAGCTGGTCGAGACGGGCAGCGGTTTGCTGGATCTGGGTGGCCAGGCTGTCCCGCTGCTGGATCAATTCAGTGATGTGCTGTTCGATCGCAACGATCTGCTGCTGGAGCAGCTCCACCTGGCGCTGCCGACTGCGCCAGGACAGCACTGCCTCCCACACCTGCCGTTCCAGGAGGGTAGCCCGCAGGGCCTGATACTTCTCGGCTTTGATGCGGTCTTTGGCGAGGCGATCGCGCTGATCGGTCAACTCCTTCTCGACGATGCGGAAGCGCTCCTCCCGCTCCTGCACCGCATCCAGCTTTTCCTTAGCCTGATTGATTTTGCGGTCAAAGGAGGCCACCCCCGCCAGCTCGTCAATAATTTCCCGCCGCTCCCTGGGGTTCATGGAGATGATGCTGGTAACGTCCCCCTGGAGCACCACGTTATAGCCTTCGGGGTAGATGCGAAATCGCTGGAGCTGCTCGTGTAGATCGGTCAGAGTGCAGGACTGATCATTAATAAAGTAGCTGGAGGTGTAGGTGCCCTGGGGGGTGACCCGCAGGCGGCGCGTCACCTTCCATTCTTTGATGGGTCCGACTTCCGGCCCAATTTCCGGATGAATTTCGACTCCGTCGGTTGACCCATCTCCGTTGTGGTAACCGTTTTCAGCGGCGACAGAATTCCCGTGCCCATTCGCCGAGGACTCGTTAGGTTGTCCATCAGCGCCCCCATTCGTCGAAGGAAACCCTGGCACAGCCGAATCTCCCGATAACGTTGCTACACTGTCGGCCTCGTCATCGGTTAACCACTCATCTGGAATGTCGCCGATGTCAAAGGTTACCGTTACCGTCGCCTCCACCGTGGCGCGGCTGCGACTGCTGTGGTTTTGGTTAACCAGATCTGGGAGCTTATCGGCCCGCATTCCTTTGGAGCTGGACAGCCCCAGGGCGAATAGAAGGGCGTCTAGAATGTTGGACTTACCGGAGCCATTGGGGCCGGAAATAACGGTAAACCCAACGCACAGGGGAACCTGCGTCGTTCCACCAAACGACTTAAAGTGGGATAGTTCGACGCATTTGATGTACACTCGCGGGCAAAAGTCCGTAGATCAGTACAAGTATACTTGAACAGTGTAGCGGGTTTAGCCACATTTGTCAGAGCTTTTTTCAGATAACTCGTGCATCACGCAGATCATTCCTCAACCCATTCGGGAATAGCACGGCGGAAAGTAAACCGGCAGGCGTGAAATTACGGCCCAGATGTTAACGTCAAAAACGCTAGCCTGATTCAGAGTTAGGAGAGGGCCTGGTATGGATCGGCACAACCAGTACAAACCTTGTCTTCACAGTATGAAAACTCCTGATCCGCAGGAGATTTTAAACCAAAAGATTTAAGTTTTGCGATCGCCCGCTGTCCGTTACTCCCCACTCGTAAGTAGAGCTGCATTAAAAAACGAAGGTTAGAGAACCGGGGCGCTCCCCCGGTTTTCTAACATGAATTTAATTGTGCTGACCTACTTACCATCCATGGGAGTGAAGAATACCGATTTAGAAAGGAATATCGTCGTAATCTGCCTCGGTAACCGTCGGGGAACTGGAGACCGGAGCACTGGCAACCGGGGCGCTGGGCGCTGCGGTTGGTGCTGTTCGCCGTGGGGTTTCGGTGCTGGTGGGCGCACTGGCCACTGTAGATACAATTCCCGATCCTTCGCCCCTGCCCAGCAGATGGATGCGCTGGGCGGTAAGTTCGGCCCGCTTTTCGCGAAAGCCTTCGGGCCGCTCCACGGTATTCATGTTCAAACGACCTTCGATCACCAGGCGATCGCCCGGACGGTAGCGCTCCTGAATTTCCTGGGCCAGATTGCCCCAACCGACGACCTTTAACGTTTCCGGCGGGTCATCATCCCGCAACCCCTCAAACTGAACCATCAGCTCGGCAATCGGGGTTTGGGTATCGGAAGTATAGCGCAGTTGCGGATCTTGAACGACTTCTGCCATCAAAATAAAGTTATTCATAGCTCTCAGGTTCCTTGCTTAAATCCTCTTGCTCAAATACTTCAGTTTACATAATGGTTGATCAAATGGCTGAACGCAGATGCCTCTGTTGACCTTTATCGACATTTCTTCCCACTCTTGACGTCAATGGAACGCTTCAGTACTATTATACTATAGCGGGTGGGCTTTTCTAAAACTATGGCTAAATAAAAATAAGCAAACAAAATGAATAAGTAGGTCAGTACGATACAAATTCATGTTAGAAAACCTGGGGAGCGCCCCACCGGGGCGCTCCCCAGGTTTTCTAACCTTCGTTTTTCAATGCAGTTCTACTTAAATTCAGCTAAAGCCCCTTTTGAAAATGGTTTTACCGTTTATTATGGCGGTTTGTCCTGACTGGGTACGGTGTAAACCTTTGACGCTCTCTGCCTGCATCCGCAGAAACCGAGGACTTGCCAGAGCTTTTGGTTTTTGGAATTCTAAACCCCGCCTGAGGTTTTCGGATCGGTTCTACGCAAGATTAGGATTAAGCAAGGTAATATCTAAGTAGTAATACCCAGCGGGGCAGACGTTCCCAATATGGCTTTGGACAATCTGCGTGACCTGTACCAGCAGGTAATTTTAGAGCGCTACAAGAAACCGCGAAATCGAGGCAAAACCGATCCCGTACATCGCTACCAGAAGGGCCATAACCCTTCCTGCGGCGATACTATCGAGTTGACGCTGCGGCTCAGTGAGGCCGAAGACCGTATCGAAGAGGTCAAGTTTGATGGGGAGGGATGCGCGATTTCAATGGCTTCGGTTGATTTAATGGCCGATGCCCTCAAGGGCAAAACCCTCACCGAAGCGCTGGAAATGGTGCAAAAGTTCCAGGCCATGATGCGAGGAGAAGCCGAATTCCCGTCTGACCTGCGCAAGCTGAACGTCATGCAGGGCGTTGCCCAGTTTCCGGTGCGCATTAAGTGCGCAAACCTGTCCTGGCATACTTTAAAAGCAGCCATTGAACAGGTCACTGATGCCCAGGCTGAGGGCTTTGTGAGTAACGAATAGCTGTATTTGAGCGGTGTAAGTAAAGCGGTGTAAGTAACGAGCTAGGGTTTGGATTTTATGCCAACGATGTCAGATTTTTTGGAGGCGGCCAAGTGGTCAGGAGCGCTAACCCTGGCGATCGGGGCACTGGCCCTATGCGGATTTATCTTCAAATGGGGAATCCGTTTTCGTCTAGTGGGCGTTACTGGATTCATGGCCGTTTTGACGGGGGGCATTTTTGCCCTGGGGCTGGTGCCCTTTACGCGAACCGTGGTACCCGGTGCGGTTCACTTTTCCAGGGTGTATGACAACGGCGCGACCCAAGCGGTGATTGCGGTGCCCCCCGACATTACACAATCCCAGCTTCAGGCTACGATGCAGCAGGCCGCCAGCGATCTCTTCTCGCCCGGTCGCATGGGCCAATCTGGGGAAGAACAGTTGACCGTTCGCGTTCGCACTGTGCTCCATCCAGACGAAGGCGTCTCAGAACTGCTTTACTTGGGAGAAGTGAGGCGATCGCTCCTGGTTCGTAACGACGAGCAGCTTGACATTCACCTCTATCCAGACGCGGTAGCCCGCCTACCGAAAGCCCCAGCCACTGATGCAGTCACCGATGCCCAGCTAGCAGATCCTGCAGGGAGCTAACTGACGGTTGGATAGTGCCATACCTGGCTGATGGCTCCTGCCGCTAGCCAGATGTCGGGTGCGGTCAATCCTATCAAATCAAGTTAGGATCAAGGTCTATTCATAGCGTTACGCTTTCGCGTTAGGACACTTAAGAGGTGTGGAACCGCCGCGTCGCGGCGGTTCCACACTCAAACCTTAGCCCGTAGGGCTATAGTATCAAATACTACATTTTCCCTCCCTTTAAAGAAACAAGGGGAGGGCAGTGATCTATAATCATTTCCCATGAATCACTATTCGTCCCGTCAATTGGAGGATGCGATGCCCGGTGATGCATCTGTTGACTTGCCGTCTACTGCGACCGTAATAACCACCATGCTGGCCCCCGCCCAAGTTATGCGCGGTGGGGGGGCACTCTATCAGGCGCAGGCGGCGATCGCCGCCCTGGGTCAACGTCCGCTGGTGGTGGGTGGCGATCGCACCCTCTCGGTGGCGGCCCCTTTCCTGGAGCCTGTCCTCTCCCAGGGGTTCATGGCGGCGGCAGCGGCCTATGGGGGAGAGTGCAGTGAAGCTGGGCTGGAGGCACTGCGGCGGGCGATCGCGGCCCACCAGGCCGATTTGATTATCGGTGTGGGCGGCGGTAAGGCCCTGGATACCGCTAAGTTGGTGGCCCACCAGAGCCATCTTCCTGTGGTCACGGTGCCCACCGCCGCCGCCACCTGTGCTGCCTGGACGGCCCTTTCCAACGTTTATTCCGATACCGGCGCTTTCCTCTATGATGTGCCCCTGCCTCGCTGCCCCGATCTGCTGGTGCTTGACTACGACCTGATTCAAACCGCCAGCCCCCGCACCCTGATTGCTGGTATTGGGGATGCCCTGGCGAAGTGGTACGAGTCTTCAGTGAGCAGCGGCCATTCGGAACAGACGCTGACTATTGCCGCCGTGCAGCAGGCACGGGTGCTGCGGGATATTCTGTTTCAAAAATCCGCCGCCGCCCTGGAGCAGCCGGGCAGTGCCGTCTGGCGGGAAGTGGTAGATGCAACAGTTCTACTGGCGGGGGTGATTGGTGGCCTGGGAGGTGCCCAATGCCGCACGGTGGCGGCCCACGCCGTCCACAATGGCCTCACCCACCTGCTGGAGAGCCACGATATCCTCCATGGGGAAAAGGTGGCCTATGGCATCCTCGTGCAGCTTCGGCTGGAAGAACTGGTGCAGGGCAATCTCCTGGCGGCCACGGCCCGTCAGCAGCTCCTCACCTTCTACGAGCAAATTGGCCTGCCCCAGAGCCTGGCCTGCCTGGGGCTGGAGTCTCTAACCCTGGCTAAACTGCGCCACACAGCCGAAGTCGCCTGTCAGGCGTCCTCAGATATTCATCGCCTGCCCTTTGCCGTGACCCCTACTGACCTGATGGCGGCGATGGTGTCCACGACGGCCATCAGCTCCAGCGGGCGCAGGGCCGACCGGGAACGGCCACAACCGTCTGCCCACCCATGTCCTTCCAGCAGCGAGGGTTCTGTATGAGCTTAGACTGGATTACCCCTGCCGATCGCCTGAATGCCTTGCCACCCTATGTTTTCGCTCGATTAGATGAGCTTAAAGCCCGTGCCCGTGAGCAGGGTCTGGATTTAATTGACCTGGGGATGGGGAACCCGGATGGGGCCACGCCTCAGCCCGTGGTGGATGCAGCGATCGCCGCCCTGCAAGATACCCGCAACCACGGCTACCCGCCCTTTGAAGGCACCGCTAGCTTTCGGCAGGCAATTACCGAGTGGTATCACCGCCGCTACGGGGTGCATCTCGACCCGGATGGGGAAGCCCTGCCGCTGCTGGGGTCGAAGGAAGGCTTAACTCACCTGGCGATCGCTTATATCAACCCAGGGGATCTGGTTTTGGCTCCCACACCCGCCTATCCGGCCCATTTTCGGGGGCCGCTGATTGCGGGGGCACAGGTGCACAGCATCGTGCTGACCCCAGAGCAAGACTGGCTCATCGACCTGGGCACTATTCCCGACGAGGTCGCCGATCGGGCCAAGGTGCTGTACTTCAACTATCCCAACAACCCCACAGCAGCGACCGCCCCCAGGGAATTTTTTGAGGAGGTGGTGGCCTTTGCCCGCAAGCATGAAATTCTGCTGGTTCACGACCTCTGCTACGCTGAGCTGGCATTTGACGGCTACCAGCCCACCAGTCTGTTGGAGATCCCAGGGGCGAAGGATATTAGCGTAGAATTCCACACCCTTTCCAAAACCTACAATATGGCGGGCTGGCGCGTCGGCTTTGTGGTGGGCAACCGCCACGTCATTCAGGGGCTGCGCACCCTGAAAACCAATCTAGACTATGGCATTTTTGCGGCTCTCCAGCGGGCGGCAGAAACGGCCCTCCAGCTTCCCGATGTCTACCTCCACGAGGTGCAGGCCCGCTACCGCAGCCGTCGCGACTGCCTGATTGAGGAACTGGCCAAGCTGGGCTGGTCGATTCCGAAAACCAACGCCACTATGTATCTCTGGGTGCCCTGCCCTCCCGGACTGGGTTCCACCGACTTTGCGCTGTCGGTGCTCCAGCAAACGGGGGTGGTGGTCACCCCTGGCAATGCCTTTGGCGTCGGCGGGGAAGGGTATGTGCGGGTTAGTCTGATTGCGGACTGCGATCGCCTCCAGGTTGCCATGGGTCGCTGGGCCGAAGCCAATATTCGCTATACGACGGCGGCACCGCTGGTTCCTCAACCACAGTAATCCTGGTCAGGGGAAGAACAAAGCCGAAAAATCCACGACGTTTTGGGAAAGCTAGGAAAAGGGGCTGGATCTGATATGAGATCCGGCCTCAGGGTGCTGTGTCAAAGGGGCGATCGCCTCAAAGCACCAGAAGCCACCTGCATTCCCACCGTTGAGGATAGCCGTTATGCTGCCTGTTCTGACCTTGCTTGGCACCGGGTTTTGGATGCTGATGATTTTCGACTGCGTGCGCAACGATCCAGAAAAGGGAACCTGGCTGTGGATTTTAATTTTTCTAAACGTGCCCGGAGCGTTCATCTACTTTCTGGTGCGGCGTGCTCCTTATCTAAATCTGCCGATGCCCAAGGCTCTGAAGCGGTGGACCCAGCGGGACAAAATTTGGGACGCAGAAGCTGCTGCCCGCAATATTGGGAACCCTCACCAGTTTGTCAACCTGGGCAACCTCCTGCTGGAATTGGGACAGATTGAGCGGGCCACCAACGCCTACGAGCAAGCCCTCAGCAAAGAGCCGCAAAATTCCCACGCCCTTTGGGGAATGGCATCCATTGACCTGGCGGCCAAGCGCTACGCCCCGGCCAAAGAGCGCCTGGAAATGCTCGTGAAGCAAGAACCAGACTATAAGTTTGGGGCAGCTTCCCTGGCCTACGGGCAGGCTTTGTTTGAGCTGCGCCAGTGGGATGCAGCCTGTGAGCATTTGGTGGACGATATCAAGCGCTGGAGCCATCCGGAGGCCGCCGTGATGCTGGCGGAAATTCAGCGGGAGCGGGGCGATCGCACCGCCGCCAAAAACACCCTGGAAACGATGATTTTTAAGCTCAAAGGCACGCCCAAGTTCTACTACCGGCAAAAGCAGCACCTGCTCCGTCAGGCCCAGCGCATGTTGAAGACGCTTTAGCAGAGGATGCCTTCAGAACTGAGATTCCCACAAGTAGGAATTTTCTGACTAGAATCGTCACCAGACCCTTCAAGGGAACTAACCCGCAACCAGATTTGAGGGTGACCAGCGATTAACCTGGGGTGACGACCATGATTCCAAATCTCAATGAGGCGACTATTCACCGCCATACCGTTGACCAATCCTTTGAGCGGGGACGGGAATGTTACCAGCGAGGCGCGGTAGTGTCCCTGGTGCAGCGAGGCACAGCGCTATCCGCCCTGGTGGAGGGCAGTGACGTTCACCCCTACCGGGTTCGGATCGGCTTCGACAAGGGCGGTATTACCAGTGCCGTCTGCACCTGCCCCTATGACTTTGAAGGATGGTGCAAACATATCGTCGCCGTTCTGCTCACCTGTGTTCATAACCCTGACCACATTGAACAGCGGGCTGAATTGGCCGAACTGCTGGGCCCCCTGAGCCGAGAACAGCTCGAAACGGTCTTGAAAAATCTGGTTGACGAGTGGCCAGAGTGGGTAGATACCATCGAACAAAAAATTGTCTGCCTTTCCCAAGCGGCGGCTCAACCTCAACCTTCAAAAGCCTCCGTTCGGCAAAGCCTGCCTCGTCGGACGCTGGTGGATCCGGCCCCGATTGAACGGCAGGTGCAATACGTCATTGACAGCTATGTCGGGCAGTGGAATGACGCCCCAGCCATTGACGAGGTGCGGCAGATTGTCTGTAAGGCCGATAAGTTTCTGGAGCAGGGCGATGGTAATAATGCCCTGATTATTTTGAGAGCCGTGACCCGGGCCTATACGCGCGACTGGATGAACCTGGACGGCTCCAGCGGCGAGAGCGGCATTTTCTTTGAAGAGCTGGACGAGTCGCTGACGGAGGCGCTCCTATCCGCTGAGCTGTCTGCGGGCGATCGCCAGCAGTGGCAGCACGACCTGGAAACCTGGCAGGCCGACGTCGAGGATTATGGCGTGGATAGCTTTCACATGAGTCTGACGGCCCTGGAGCAGGGCTGGGACTATGGGCCACTGCAGCGAGTGCTCCAGGGCGAAATGCCAGAGCTGGGGACCTGGGCGGAGGAAGCGCCCGACTATGCAGATGATCTGGCCCGCATTCGGCTGAGAATTTTGGAACGGCAGGGCCGATACGCAGAATACCTCCACCTGGCGGAGGTGGAGGGGCTGACCGATCGCTATCTGCAGATGCTGGCTAAACTGGGGCGCACTGAGGATGCGATCGCCCAGGCCCACCACCAGATGCGCACCACCGATGAGGCCCTGACGCTGGCCCAAACCCTGCGGGAACAGGGCAACCTGGAGCAGGCCCTCCATATCGCTTACCAGGGACTGACCCTGGATGGCTACAGCAAACACCAGCTAGCCGAATGGACGAGCGAACTGGCGGCAGGGATGGGACAGCCTGACATTGCCCTCAAAGCCAGAATAACCGCCTTTCAGACCTACCCCTCCCTGGCCGATTACCAGAAGCTGCAGGAACTGGCAGGGGAGCAGTGGGCAGACCTGAAGCCCGATCTATTAAGTGCTTTGCGAGATAAAGGTCAGTATGGGTGGGAAGCGGCAAGGGTAGACATCTTTCTGGCGGAGGGACTGCTGGATGAGGCGATCGCTACGGTTGATCAGATGAGTTTCTACCAATCAGAAACCATTCAGGCGGTGATGGATGCCGCCGTTGCTTACCGCCCCGACTGGGTGATTGAAAACGCTCGTCAACAGGCCGAATCCATTATGGACGCTGGTAAAGCAAAATACTATTCCCAGGCTATCGAGTGGCTGCGGCGGGTGCGGGCTGCCTATCTGCAGCTTGGGCAGCCCCAGGTTTGGCAGCAGTATCGGGCCGACCTGATGCGTATCCATTCCCGTAAGTACAAGCTAACTTCTATGCTGCAGGGGCGCGAGCTGGATTGAGGCGAGTTTTCGGCGAGGCATATAATCCACTAAGCTAATAGGTAGCCAGCGTCAAACGCATTAATTTGCTGAACGTTAGTCCTTAAGTAGGTCAGCACAATTAAATTCATGTTAGAAAACCGGGGGAGCGCTCCGGTTTTCTAAACTTCGTTTTTCAATGCAGTTCTACTTACCTGTTGCCAAGCCAATGTTAAGTGCCAGATCCATGACCCGCCCATCGCCGTTTCGCCCCATTCTGCTCGTGATTTTCACTGCCCTCATCTGGCTATTGAGCTGGGGAGGGGTGCCAGCGGCCCATGCCCTGACCCAGGTAAAGCTATCCGATCTGTCCTACACCGACTGTCCGCCGGATCTAGCCGAGGGCATGGTGACCGCGGGCGGATCGGCAATGGATGCTAACTGCTTCCTGGTGGTGGGCAAGGCCGAGAATGCCTCTGGGAAGCCTGTTCTGAATGCCGACGTCTTTGGGCGAGTTTATGACGCTAACGGCAATCCCGTGATGCAAAACCGCACCCGCCTTGGTTCCATTGACGAGGTGCCGCCTGGGGTGAGTGATTTTTCCATCCGTATTAGCGTTCCCGCCAATCAGCCCCAACCGCTAAAGCTAGAGCAATTCAAAGCCTCTGGGTTCAGCGGACGGGTACGGCGATAGGGGCGTTCCCGCTGAGGCTAGACAAAAATAACGGGATAGCGGGACGTTGAGCACTCACTGTCCCGCTTTCACTAAATCGGTATTCGAGGTTTAAGCTGATTTCTTGAAATGAAATTACCAGTCCACGGTGCGTTACGCTTCGCTCTAGCGATAGCCATGCCCTTGGGCTATACGGCACCCTACGGGCGGTATGGTCTTTCCCGGAAATCTCCTAAGTAGGTCAGCCTAAGTAGGTCAGCACTATTAAATTCACGTTAGAAAACCGGGGGAACATCCCGGCAGTGCGCTCCGCCGGTTTTCTAACCTTCGTTTTTCAAAGCAGTTTTACTTAGTAGAACATTGATACAGTGGCTGCCCTGGCCACGCCCGCGAGCGCAATCTGTACCGCCTGTAGCGCAAAGATGGCGAGGATGGCCGAGAAATCGATTCCTCCCAGGGGTGGAATGATGGAGCGGAAAATGTTGAGGTAGGGGTCAGTAAGCTGGCTCAAGGTTGCAAATGGCTGGCTCATCCAGTTGATATTGGGAAACCAACTGAGCAAGATACGGATGATCAGCAAAACGAAATAGATTTGTAGAAACGTTAGTAGGGATTGGGTAATGAGACTAATCATGGGCTGGATTCACTCGTGCTTGTGCTTACTTTGTGCTTATGATTACTGACTGGTGATATTCAGATGATGGCTCTGACTATTTGGCTTTACTGAATTTATTACAGATGGACTGATTTTATACAGATGGTTGATTCTGCCAAATTTACAGAAGGTTATTATTTTCAGTCTAAGTCTAGTCTAGCGGATGACAGCGGAGCGGGAGGCTGGGGGCGATCGCCCACCTGCCAAGACCGACCTGAAATCGGCTGGACAAGTAACGCCTGACGGTAGATGACAGACGGGTAAGGCGATTCCTGGCCCTAGAGGTCTTTGGCGATCGCCTGCTCTCCGTTATCGGCACCGCTAATGCCGTTGACCCCGCCAAGCTGTTGTCGGACATCGTCGATCGCGTCATTGAGCTGCGCGATTTTGTCCTCCAGGCTACGACGGGCAAGTTCAATGCTCTGGTCGGGGGCATTGGTCAGTTGGCTCTGCCCTGGGGATTTTTTCTCTCCCTCGGAAGTTGGGGATTCGGCCTCCGCCGCTTCTCCGGCAGCCAGCCGAGACGACACCAGAACCCCCGTAATGCCGCCGATGATGCCGCCGACCACGGTGCCAAGCAAAAAGCCACCTACGAAATTGTCCTGTTGACTCATATCACCTGATGCCTGATCGCTATGGTTTACGCCTGTAGAGAGCCGATCTATAAACAATATCCAGAAACAACATCCAGTCCATAGATATCTGTGGGGATATCTTATAGATTCGTGCCAGTCAATAAAACACAGTGTATCAACTTCTTAGAGATCTAAATGCCCGAGGCGCTAGCGAGCAACGAACCTAAGGACGATTTTAACCCATTGGTTCCCCCGTACTGTCCAGGGGCAGGAAAATGGTCAAGATTTCTCCCTGATGGGGATGCCGTCGCACCGTCAGTTTGCCGCCCAGGGCCTGGAATAGATTTTTGGTAACGTTCAGGTTGAGGCTCAAGTTTCCCGTCTCCGGCTGGAACATGAGCATCTGCCCTACGGATTTCAGCGTGGGAGCAAACACGGAGGAAAAGTTGGGGGTCATCGCACCCATGGCGTTGGTTGCGCCACTGATGCCCTGAGGGGTCGAACGAAACTGGAGCTTGAGCTGATTGCCAGCGGGCATAACGCTAAGCTGGATCTGGCTGCCAGCGGGCAGGCTGTGGGTAATGCGGTCAATCAACCCAGTGAGCACCTGGTGCAGCATTGTAGGGTCGCTTACCACCATGGGCAGCGACTTGGGCAAAACCACATCCAGGTCGAGGTTGTGCTGCTTTGCCTGCTGCTGCCAGAGGGGAATGTTTTGCTTGAAAACCTGGTCGAGGGAGGTTCGCGCCAGAGGGCTGGGGGCGCGATCGCCCTCCCGCGTCTCCAGTTCCACTGCCCAGAAAATCAGGCCAAATCGGTCAATTTGTCGAGTGCATTCTCGGTCGATCATCTCCAAACGCTTCATCGCCTGGGGGCTGATATCCTTGCGGCGCATCAGCAGACGGGTGAGGGTGCGAATGGTGCTTAGGGGCGTGCGGACTTCGTGGGCGATCGCCTTCAGCAGTTCTGCATCCGTGCTGATTTCGGGTGTGGGCAGCTCATTCAGGCGAGTTGCTGGGAGGTGGGGGCGATCGCTGGCAACTACCTCGTGCCAGGAGGAATAACTTAGCTTTTGGCGCTGGGGATGGTTGACGTTGAGGGGCTTGTACCCGCCTGTGGTAGTTGAAACCACTGCAGGGCGATCCACGGGGCTGACATAGCCGGTTTGGGGCGATGCGCTGGGAACCGCCAGAGGGTTAGTAATGTGGGCAACGAGCCGCTGGCTAAAGTCCATTACCAGGCGGTAGTCGGGCGTGACGGGGGCAAACTGTTCCACCAGAGCATCTAGCTGCGGCAGGCTTTGGGGACTGGTGAGCTGAATGCGGCTACGCAGCGATCGCCACGCCTGCCAGGCCACATCGGGCACAAATGAAAACAAAAAGTCGGGGGTGCCGCTGTTGTCCATGCCCAGACTCATCACCAGGCTAAATTCAGAGGTAAGCACCAGGCAAAAAGGTTCACCGGCTAGGGGATCTTCAGAGATCAGGGGAAGGGTCTGGGTGGATGGGGACGGCAGCGGACTGTCCTCCGCCGCCGGTAACCGATGGCGCAGCCATTCTGCCGCACTGGGGGTAATCTGACCCGTCATTACCCAATTGGCAAACCGCGACATTAGCTCCGCCTGGTTGAGAATGGGGAACGGCCCCGACAGCACCACGCCCTCCGTGGGACGGGAGGCTCCGTCGATCACCTCGTCTGGGTTGCAGACCGTGACCTCGTCGGATAGATCAGACAGCAGCTCATTTAGGGCCGCGATCGCCCCGTACCAGGCCTGTTCTGAGCGAATTTGGGAGAGCTGTGCTCCCTTGCCTGCCCTGGAGCGACAATGCGACGATGCAATAATTTCACCTAGAGTTGGTAGGTACCACTTGTACACAACCACTCACCCCACTAACGCGACAAGATACTTGCAGGATATTTTTGCCTGGATCGATTCAGGTATATCCTGTCTAGACCATAACGAGTCAAGCCAGGTCGTGGACAGCCCCAAAACCGAACTAATGAGTCGCGATCACCGTCTACGACAGCGAGTGAGATTCAGGAATCTAAAGGGAAGCGGGTTGTAGCCAGGGCTTGGGCCAGCGTTACCACACCGTACAAAGGGATGCTCTGCCGCCGTAGTTCCCCGATCGCCGATCGCACCGTTGCCCCCGTTGTATAAATGTCGTCCAGCAGCAGCACCGCTCGCCGTCGCGATCGCCGGGAGAGGGAAGGGCTGACCTGAAAGGCATCTGCCAGGTTGCGCTCCCGCTCATCGCTGGATAACCCAAACTGGGCCTCAGTTTGCCTGACCCGCACCAATCCCTCCACGGCCAGGGGTAGCCCCGTACCGTTACAAAATCCCTGGGCCAGCAGAATCGCCTGGTTATAGCCCCGCTGCCGCTGCTTCTCAGCATACATGGGAATGGGCACCACCAGAAGGGAGCGCTCCTTTGCCACGGGCGATCGCCGCCAGGCATCCGCCATCCAAAGCCCCATGGGGTGGCCCAACTGGGGGGTGTGGTGGTACTTGAGGGCGGCGATCGCCCGCTTGAGGGAGCCGCCATACCGCCCCCAGGCAAACAGAGGAACATCGTTGCCCCAGTGCTGGGCGGGTTTTGGCAGGCGACAGTCCTGAATCTGACGATCGCAGTCTTGACAGAGCACCTGGGCTGTGGAGCGCTGGCAGAGGGGGCATTGGGCCTCAAATACCAGGTTGAGCCAGGATTGAAGCCGATAGGGCCAAATTTTCATAGAGCACCTTTCCCAAAAGGCAATGGTTATCAGCCGTGATTCACAAACCCTTCATGAAGACGTGGAGGCGATCGCTGGCTCGCAGCTCCAGATTAGGGGGCTGGGTAGGAGCGATCGTGGGGGAGAGCACCGATTTACTCGGAGGGAGGGAAACCTGAATGCGTGAATTCGACCAGGCTGAGGCAGCTAATCTCAATCTCCGGCTCTGCTACCCTGAAGGAGTCCCCCACCTGGTCTTTCCCATGCGCGATCGCTACCAAGACCTCATTGGCCGCATTGTCACCGCCACCCTCAAAGGGCAGATTCGCTCCAAGGCGCAGATTTATGACTTTCTCCAGGAAGGGGTTGATCCGGGGACAGGGGAGATCTTTGAGCGGTGTTTGCTGGAAGAGCTGAATGGGGTGCAGACGCGGCTGGCGACGGAAACCGATGAGATGAAGCAGGCCAAGGCCCAGCGGCAGCAGCGGGCGCTGAACAATATTCAGAAAGAGTGGGAGCGCTGGCAGAAGGATAACCAGAGTACGGCGGCCCTCTCCGGCCTGGAGCAAAACTTGAAAACCGCTGTGCCCGAAACCCGCCTCAGCTACCTGCTTCAGGCTCTTGACCCCAACGCCTCCCAGGCGCTGACCCGCGACCAGATCCAGCAGTTGGCCAAAGATCTGGAGCAGCTAGCGGCCCAACCGCCGGAAGACTGCGACCAGCCTTCCATGCTTGCAGAAATGGCAAAAGGCTTGCGGCAGGGGCTGGCCACCTGGGAGCAGCTGGACGGCAGCGTCGTGAGCTGGATTTACGACCAGAGCCAGCGCTCCCTGGGGTTTGGCGGTTTGCCGGAATTGAAAGGACCGTGGGCGAGCTGGGCCAAGGCGGTGAATCGGGAGCATTTGCAGCAGTTGTTTACCGACCTGGCGCGGCATCAGGGGGTGACGGCGGAGGGGGTGCCCTCCCCCTGGAGCTTGCCCATGTGGATTGAGACGGCGATCGCCCTACAGCGGCTCAACCTGTCCCTGGTGGGCTGGTTCGACCAGCAGCCCTACGACCCCAAGGCCGGCAAACGCCTGTCCATCGCTACGTTCCTCACCTTTACTGCCGTCTGGAGCCAGCTCTCCCACCGCTTCAGCCAGTTGGGGCAAAATACCCTGGCGGAGGGTTGCTTTCAGGTGGCGCTGCAAGTCCTGACGCGCTTTGCCCAGCAGGACTATTTCCCCCTGTATGGTGGCCTGTTTGCCGCCCTGTCGAACGAGTCCCTGCGCACTACCCTGGACTACCTGGATCAGCCCCTGCGCCAGGCTCCCAACACCCAGACCAAGGCCCGCATCCTCACCCTGCTGGGCTACTCCCAGCGGGCATTAGGGCGCTACGCCGACGCCCTCCAGTTCCACCAGATCGCCCTGGAGATTGCGCGGGAAGCGGGCGATCGCCCCTGTGAAATTGCCAGCCTCAACCACCTCAGCCGCACCCAGGTGATGCAGCAGGATTATGGGGAGGCCATCGGCACCAGCCAGCGGGCGCTGATCCTGGCGCGACAGACGGGCGATGGTTTGGGAGAAGCCAACGCCCTGGCCAGTTTGGGCTACAGCGAGGTGTTCCAGGCCCAGCAGACCGACCACTTCGACCCTGACCAGTACGAGGGGATTCTGGCGTCTTTGCAGCGGGGGGTGCAGCTTTCGGAGCGGGTGGGCGATCGCCCCAGTCAGGCCCTTTGCGCCCACAGTTTGGGCGTGGCCCAGGTGGTGCTGGGGCAGTTTCAGGACGCCGTCGCCTCCCTGGAATTGGGGTTACTCATTGCCCAGACCATTGGCGATCGCTTCCTCCAGGGCCACAACTACACCTACCTGGCGGAGGCCCATCGCGGCATGGGAAACCCAGAGGCGGCCCTGCTCACCGGCTGCCTGGGTATGTACCTGCTGCACCAGATTGACTCGGAGCAGTGGCGGCAGCCCGCTGGCATTGTCAGCATCCTCCAGGGGCAGATGGGGGAAGTGGCGTTTCGTCAGGCCTTGGAGCAGCAGCGGGGGGCGATGCTGCCCCTCATTGGGGTGGACGGGTACGACTATTTGCCGACGCTGCTGGCGGAGTATCGGCGATCGCTGGGCTGACGGTGCTGGCAGGGAGGCCCTTGGGCCAGGTGAAGCGAAAGGTGGCCCCCTCCCCCAGGGCGGAGTCTACGGTAACGGTGCCGCCCTCCAGGTCGACGATTTTCTTGACGATGGACAGCCCCACCCCGGTACTTTCCACCTTGTCGCGGGGCTGGAGGGTCTGGAAAATGCCGAAGATTTTCTGGTGATAGCGGGGGTCAATGCCCGGCCCGTTATCCGTGACCGAGAATTCATACTGATTGCCCTGGTCGCTAGCCCGGATGGTGATTTCGCAGTCGGGGCGATCGCAGTGCTTGATGGCGTTGCTGATCAGATTGGCAAACACCTGACGCATCAGCAGGGGATGGGTGGTGAGGGTGGGCAGCGGCGGCAGCACCTGAACCTTGTAGTCAGGGGGAGGGTCGAGAATGTCCACCAGATCGGCCAGCAAGTCCTCCAGGTTTACCGTTTCCACCGGCATTTCATCCCGACCAATGCGGGAATACTCCAGCAGGCCGTTGATCAGTTCCTGCATACGGCTGGCTCGCCCCTGCATGAGCTGGAGCAGATGCTGATGGTCTTCGGAAAGCTGCTCATAGGCTTCCTCCTTCAGCCACTCTGCCAGGTTGACAATGCCCCGCAGCGGCGCTTTCAGGTCATGGGAGACCACATAGGCAAACTGATCCAGTTCCTGATTCCGCTGCTCCAGGTTGGCGGTGGCGCTCATCAGCAGGTAGTTGAGCTGGGTCATCTCCTCGGCCCGCCTCTCCAGAATGGCCTGAGTTTGCTTCTGCTCGGTGATATCCACCAGCACCCCCACCATGCGCTCGGGCCGGTCGTCCTCCTGGTAGAAAATCTGCCCCCGCGCCTCCACCCAGTGAATCGAGCCGTCGGGCCAGACCACCCGGTGCTGGTTGTGGTAGTCCGTGTGCTGGGCGATCGCCTGCTGAACATTTGCTTCCGCTGCTTTCAGGTCGTCGGGATGGACACGACTGGCCCAGGCCGCGTAGCTGGGCTGACAGCCATTGATTTCATACCCCAGGATGGTGAAGTGCCCCTCTGACCAGGTAACCGCGTTGGTTTGCATATTCCAATCCCAACTGCCCATGCTGCTCACCTTGAGGGAGAGCCGCAGCCAGGCCGCCGTTTTCTCCAGGTCGGCTTCCACCTGCTTGAGGTCGGTGATGTCGTTGATCAGAGCATAAAATCCCCGCACGCGCCCCTCCGCATCCACATCGGGAATATACTGCCTGCGGACGTAGCGGGGGCCACCGTTGCGAAAGGGCATGAGCAGCTCGGCACTCACCCGCTGCCCCGCCAGGGCCGCCTCCACATGGGGGTGCATCAGGGGGTAGATCTCTGGTCCCACAAAATCTTCCAGGGACTGCCCCACAATCGCCGTCGCGGGTTTACCAAACCAGTCGGTGTAGGCCCGATTCACAAAGCGATAGCGCCGCTCGGTGTCCACGTAGGAAATCAGCGCAGGTACTGAATCGGTAATCAGCCGCAGCTCCGCCTCCCGCTGCTGGAGGGCGGCTTCGGCCCGCTTGCGGTCAGTGATGTCCAGAAAGGCGGCAATGCTGCCCCGCGACTGGCCCTGCTCGTCAAACAGGGGCGCAACATAGCCATATAGATTAAACGCAGCGCCATCGTTGCGCACAATATCGACTTCCACCTCATTGAGGGCCACCCCGTACTTCGCTGCATACTGCTGGGGCAGCTCCTCGGGGGACAGCTCCCTGCCGTTTTGGTAAACCTTGAAGGGCGGCGTGGGCTGCCCCGTGGGCGGCGTGCGGGAGGCGTTGCCGCTAAGCTCAATTTGCAGCAGGGCGGCAAAGGCCGGATTGACTCGCACCACCCGGCAATCGGGGTCTTCGGCGATCGCAATGCCGATGGGAATCACGTCAAACAGGGTCTGAAGCTCATCCACCCGCCGCTGTAGGGTCTGGTTGAGCTGGGAAATTTCCGCTGCCGCTCGCCTGCGGTCGTCCACATCTTGCACGGTGCCCACCCACTCGCGTACGGTGCCATCGGGACTGAGCAGAGGCACGGCCCGCGCCTCGAAATAGCGATACTGCTGGCTGGCCTGGTGCCAGATGCGCCCCTCCGTATGGTAGACGGTCTGCTGGCCCTGGGCGGCTTTCCAGGCGGCTTCCACCTGGGGGCGATCGCCAGGATGAATCGCCTCCAGCCACCCCCAGCCCCGATGTTCGGCCCAATCCTGGCCGGTGTAGCTCTTCCAGGCAAGTTGGGGATGGATAAACCGCCCCTCCGGATCCACCGTCCACACAATGGAGGTGAGAATAGACACCAGGGAGCGGTAGCGCTCCTCACTCTGGCGCAGGGCCAGATCCACTGCCTGCACCTGCTGGAGGCTGTGCTGAATCCGTTCCTTGGTCCGCCGCAATGACCCCACCAGAAAGCTAATCAGCACCCCCTGGCTGGCAAAGATGAGCATCCGCAGCAGGCCAGCGGAGCTTACCTCAAAGCTTTCCAGCGGAGGGAGAAAAAAGTAGTTGGCAAACAGGGCTGAGAGAAGGGTTGTCAGGATGCCGGGACCGTATCCTCCATACCAGGCACTGATGGTGACGGCCCCAAAAAACAGCAGGAACGATGCTTCGGTCAGGTAGAGGTAGGGGTCTAGCGCCAACATCAGCACCAGTGCCATCAGGCTGAGGGCGATCGCCACGCCATAGCGAATTGTCCAGCGGTCGGCAGTCATCCAATCCCTGGAGAGCCAGCGATTGACCATAGGCCCATAGGTTGGCATGTAGCGGCAGTCATCTATCGGATACTTCCTTAACCTAAGATAGGAGATTGGAAAATGGCATATTCCCTTAGATAGATGAGATTAGGGGTAAATGGCCATTTGTCCCTACGCCGTCTGGTAAATGATTTTCCAGAATCTCCTTGAAAATCTCCTTATCGCTGTATTCTGCGTCTGGCTGGGTTCAATCTCCCGATTTTGCTAGCTGGAGGTCGTGGAGCGCCTGGAGCACCTCCTGGGTCGTGAAGGGTTTGGGGAGGAAAGTTTGTACCCCGATTTGAGTGGCCTGGGCCACCGCCTCCCTGGAGTTGAGACCGCTGGTGGCAATCAGGCCGATGTGGGGGTGGCTCTGGCGAATCATGGAAGCGGCGGCCAGGCCATCCATAAAGGGCATCATCAAGTCCATCACCACGCCGTCAATTTCGTCTTTGAACTGGTCAACGAGGGCGATCGCCGCCACCCCATTCTCCGCCGTCAGTACCCGGTAGTTGTAGGCTTCCAAAGTCGCCTGGGTCACCTCCCGGATGGCCTCCTCGTCGTCCACCACCAGAATCAGTTCCTGTTGGCCCCACAGGGACGAACCATTCTCCTGATCTGCAAACACTGGGGATTGGTTGGCGGGAAGAAAGATCTGGAACTGACTCCCTTCATGCAAAGTGCTTTGCACATCTACAAATCCGCCGTGGCTTTTGACAATGCCTAGCACCGCCGAAAGCCCCAGTCCCGTCCCTTTGCCAATTTCCTTGGTAGAAAAGAAAGGATCAAAGATACGGGGAAGGATGTCTGGGGCAATGCCCGTGCCCGTATCCGTCACCGTCACCACAACATAGGGAGCAACCACCGCATCCAGATAACGGCGAGCCTGGGCTTCATCCAGTGGACAGTTTTGTGCCGTAATGGACAGGGTGCCGCCGTCGGGCATGGCGTCGCGGGCGTTGACGCACAGATTCATCAATACCTGGTGGAGCTGGGTGGCGTCGCCGGTCACCGTCCACAGGTCGGGCGACAGCTGGGTGGAGATTTCAATGGACTTGGGCAGGGTTTGGCGAATGATTTGCTCAATTTCGGTGAGTAAATGATTCACCTGCAAACAAACCTGCTTGCCTTCGACCCCCCGCGCAAAAGAAAGGATCTGCTTCACCAGGTCAGCGCCGCGCCGGGCACTGGTTTCCAGCATTTGTAGGAGCTGGTGCGATCGCTCATCCAGTTCCGGCAGCTTCAGGGGCAGCAGCCGCACCACCCCCAGCACCGGCGTGAGGATGTTGTTCAAGTCGTGGGCAATGCCGCTGGCCAGGGTGCCCAAACTCTCCAGCCGCTGCGCCCGCAGGAACTGGGCCTCTAGCTGCTTCTTCTCAGAGATGTCCATGTGAATGCCGATCATGCGCCAGGGTGCGCCCGCCCCATCGCAAAACAGGCTACTTTTCACCGTCACCCAGCCGTGCTCCTGCCCTGGCTTGACGATGCGAAACTCCAAATTTAGCCCCTGGCCGTTTTGCACTGCCTGGTGCAGGTCTTGCTCTACCTGGGGGCGATCGCCCGGATGAATGGTCTGTAGCCAGTCGTCATAGCGCCCGCCAAATTCCCCTGGAGCCATGCCGTAAAGGGTTTCCAGCTCCCGGCTCCAGGTCACCGTTTGGGTTTGAATATTCCACTCAAAGGTGCCAATTTTCCCCGCCTGCTGGGCCAGCTCCAGCCGCTCCTGCACCTGCTGGCGATGCTCCACTTCCTGTAGCAGACGCTGGTTGGCGGCCTCTAGCTCGGCGGTGCGCTCCCGCACCCGCAGCTCCAGGATCTCGTTGGCCTCCCGCAGGGCCACCGCCGCCTGCTTGCGCTCAATGGCATAGCGGATGGAGCGCACCAGGATGTCCGGCGTGATCTGCCGCTTCACCAGGTAATCCTGCGCCCCCAGCCGCACTGCCTCCACCGCCAGCTCGTCATCGTTGGTGTTGGTGAGCACCACGATGGGCAGGCGGGGGGCATGGTGAATCAGGCCGTCCAGGGAGGCCAGCCCATAGCTATCGGGGAGCGTCAAATCCAATAGGGCCACGTCGAAGCGATCGCCCCCCACTTCATCAATGGCCTCCCCCAGCCGCTTGACATGGACGAGGCGGAAGCGATCGCCCAGCGCCCCCCGCAGCACCTCCTGGAGTAAGCGGGCCTCCGCCAGGTGGTCTTCAATCAGTAGAACGGTCACCCCCCGTCGATGGAGGGGAATGGTTTGGGTAGGGTTGCCGTCTCTAGCCAAAATTCCTCAATCCCCCGCACGATTTTGAACAGCTCGGCCAGGTTGCGCGACTTCGAGATATAGCAGTTGACATGCAGGTCATAGCTCTTGCTGATGTCATCTTCATTGCGGGAGGTGGTGAGCACCACGACGGGAATGTGCATCAGGGCCTGGTCCGACTTGATTTCCGCCAGCACCTCCCGCCCGTCCTTCTTGGGCAGGTTGAGATCCAGCAGAATCAAGTCGGGCCGAATGGCCGCAGCAAAGGTTCCCTCCCGCCGCAGGTAGGCCATCGCCTCCATGCCGTCGCGGGCCACCACCACCTCACACTGGGCAGCCGTGTTTTTCAGGGCTTCCTGAATCAGTCGAATGTCGCCCCGGTTATCTTCGACCAAAAAGATAACCTTGGGTCTTGCGTCCTCCTGCATGGCTGCGATCGCGTCCTCCTACGGGAATGGTGAAATAGAAGGTAGCCCCATTGCCTGGGGTGGATTCGACCCGGATGGTGCCCCGGTGGCATTCCACAATTTTCTTGCAAATGGCCAGCCCCATGCCCGACCCCGGATATTCATCGCGGGTGTGCAGCCGCTGGAAGATCACAAAGATGCGATCGCTGAACTGTGGATCGATGCCGATGCCGTTGTCGGCCACCGAGAACAGCCAGTGTTCCTCCTGCCGATCCACGCCGATGTGAATTTGGGGGGGGCGATCGGGGTGCTTGAACTTGATGGCGTTGCCCACCAGGTTCTGGAAGAGCTGCATGAGCTGGGTGTTATCCGCCACGATAGTCGGCAGCGGATCATGGGTGATAGTGGCTCCGGTTTCGGCGATGCGCCCCCGCAGGTTGCTCAGCGCCTGCCCCAGGGAGGATTCCACATCGGTCAACTCCCACTCAATGCCCTTCAGGTCTACTTTGGAGTAGGCCAGCACATCGTCAATCAGGGTTTGCATGAGGCTCACCCCATCCACCGCAAAGCCGATGAATTCCTTGGCATCCTGATCCAGGGCCGCGTCATAGCGCATCTCCAGAAGCTGCACAAAATTGGCCACCTGGTTCAGCGGCTCCTGCAAGTCGTGGGAGGCGACGTAGGCAAACTTCTTCAGCTCGGCATTGGAGCGCTCCAAATCCTGGGCCAGCAGCGCCAGTTCCTCCGCCTGCCGCAGCACAATGTTGACGATCGCCTTGCGCAATTCCAAAGTCGCCGCAATCTCCACCGGCTTCCACGGCAAAGACTTGAGGCTCACGGTCTCCTTCCACAGCTCAAAGGACTTGCGGGGACAAAGCCGCAGTTCGCCACCCGCCTGGTTCAGCTCATAGGCGCGGGTGGGGTCGCCGCCCCAGTTCACGGTCTGAAGCACCTCCGGGCGGAACCACAGCACATAGCTGCGCTTCGAGATGGGGATAGCCAGCAGCCCACTGGCCACTTCCTTAAAGCGCTCCGCATCGGAATAGACCAGCGGCAGGGAATTGGTGTAAAACACCTCGTCGTCCACCGTTTTCGCCAGCCACTGCACCAGGTAATTCAGCTCTTCCTCCGCTGGTGTACGTCCCAGGGTCGTCCAATGACCGCTGAAGCAGATGGCCGCCCCAGTGGCGTTGGTGAGATCCAGCAGGTTCGGCTCATGGGCCACCAGCCCGTCGATAAAGCTGTCGTCCTCCGACATTTGCTCAATCAGCCGATTCTGCACCTCCGCCAGACGGATCTGGTAGGACTGATCCGCCGCCTCTTCCCGCGTGGAAATTTCCGCAAAGATCATTCGTCCCAAAAACTCACATGCCTTGCGCAGCTCGTAGGGGACGTGCTTGGGGGTGCGGTGGTGGCAGGCAATCAGGCCCCACAGTTTTTGATCCTTCATCAAGGAAATGGTCATGGATGCCCCCACTCCCATGTTGTGCAAGTATTCCAAATGGCAGGGGTAGGCACTGCGCAGGATGGACAGGGTGAGGTCAACGGCCTGGTGGGTGACCGGGTTGACGGCGGGATAAAGCGCGACGGGCGTGGCCTTAGCATCGGGAATTACCCGAATCCAGTTAGAAAGAAACATCTTGCGGGCGGTCTTGGGAATGTCCGACTCGGGGTAGTGCAGCCCCAGGTAGGCTTCCATGTCGTCCAGCTTTTCTTCAGCCACCACTTCGCCGTGGCCATCGCTGTCAAACTTGTAGAGCATCACCCGATCAAAGCCCGTGACGCTGCGGACTTCATGGACGATGATCTGGCAGAAATCCGCTAGGCTAGCCGTGGTTTGTAGCTGGTTGATGGAGGCTTTGGCCAGATGGTAGAAGCTGAGGAAGGGAATGTTTTCGTGGGTAAAAGCAGGCTCCAGCTCCAGCACCAGAAAGCCATCGGCACTGCGGTGAAAGATGGCATCAAACACCCGGTAATCGTCGCCCTGCCGCCGCACCCAGACCTTGGTGGGGTTGATTAAGTCCAAATTGTTGTAGGCCAGCCCCGCCCGGAACTGATCCACCTGGAAGGGGTCGAGGATTTCATCCAAAGTTTTACCCAAAACCTCTTCGGGAGCCAGACCAAAGGCGGCAGGCGTGTTGCGGCTCACCTGGGCGATCGCCAGATCCGGTTCCTGCATCACCAGCACAACACCGTGGGGCTGAATCTGGGTCAGCTCATGGATGGCGGGCTGCTTCAGGTGCGCCAGTTGACTATCGGTGATGCCGTGGGTGTCTAGATGGTTCAGTGTGCTCAAATTCATCTCTGTGGAATGACCTGCGGTGTTCATGTGGTGGCCCCGTTACTTTCTGCTGTAGTGAATTGCTTTGGCGAATGTCAGTCAAATGTAGATTTTTCGACCCTCAATCAACGGGTTCGTTTGAAAAGACCGTAGGGTGTGTTGCGGCGTCAGCCCAACGCACCGCCGACTCAAGTTTCGGTGCGTCACGCGATGCGATGACGTACCCTACGAAAATGGGTTGATTTTGTAGAAAATCGTCAATGACTCAAAATAGATAAACTAATTTGTGGGTACAGAAAGACTGTATTGGTTGCATACAGATACTTTGCTTCTCTAAGCAGAAGCATCATATCGCGGAATTTATGGGCAAAAGTGCATTTAATTCTTAAAAGAAACTGGAGGTTTTTTAGTTAAGCGATCGCCCATTTTTTTGCAATCAAAATAAGGGAAATAACTTAAAACCTGCGACTATAAATTATTGTTTTTCCATGTTTTGAAATATTCTCTGCATGGGCAGCTCAGCTACTGTACGGGCAGCGTTACAATCCTCAACCAAAATTCACGAATCCGTGCCACGGTCTGGGAAAGCTGCTCCAGGTCAGAGGATTTCACCACATAGCAGTTGCTCTGCAGAGCATAACTCCGCACAATATCTTCTTCCGCTTCCGAGAGGGTCAGCACAATGGTGGGGATGCGCCGGAGCTGGGGGTCGGCTTTCATTTCGGCTAAGATTTCCCAACCATTCTTACCGGGCAGATTGAGATCCAGCAGCACCAGGTCGGGTCGGGGGGCGTCTTTGTAAGGGCCATGGCGGCGCAGGTAGGCGATCGCTTCTTCTCCATCGGCGATCGCCGCAACGCTGTGGGGAATGGCATTCTCCCGCAGGGTTCGCTCAATGAGCTGAGCATAGTCGGGGTTAGGCTCCAGGACTAGAATAATCCGATTGACAACCGAGTTCTCCATGGGGTCTCCGACATGGCTAGGGGCAAGCTCTGCTGGGCAGCGATGCTGAAGTCTATCACATTGAAGGCTGTCCAGGGATCAACTGAATGTTTTGGGCTTGGGGGGCGATCGCCAGAAAAAAGATTCGGATTTTTGAATCTGTAAGCGCTTATTTGGGAATACTAAGTGGTTCCATAGCGTATCTGTCCGCGCAATAGTTGTTGACGTAATATTTCTTAACTACACGTTTCTTCATAAGCCTGTTGCGGCATATATTTTGACGTTACAAAAAAGGGGATGTTCATAGGTGCATCTATTCCGTGGTGAATCTCCATCAGACTATTGGCCAACCTTTCCAATCTGTTCAACTGTACCCCCCAGAAACCAGATTACTGCCCTGCGGTGACGTTACTCTGCTACATCGGTTAACCAGGCGCAGCCGACTACTCCTAAGAACCAGCGCTGACCAACCTGGCCAGGGGTGGCCTTTCCCCCGGTTCCATCCCCGTCCTCAAGAAGGTGTTCAAGTGCCTTGCTGAATGCTGAATGTTGAATTCTGACAAGTTTGCCCGTTCCCTAGCGGACTGTTCCAGCAGCAAAAGATACTAGCGATCAAGTAGCCAGTCGCGTGAGGTGAAGCAACCCTCTGAGGACGTCTGAAAAGTCTGGCCTTGAGTAGCAAA
>JAYKGU010000264.1:0-20631 GCA_035285585.1 Synechococcales cyanobacterium | reverse complement strand
TCTCAACGAGTTGAAGATTTTTGCAGCCGGCTTGATGGTGCTGAGAAGGAAGCAAATTTAGCGCTCTCGGTACCACCAACTCATGAGCTGTGAGGAATTTGGATGTGGGGAGCAAATTAGCAAGAGCATTGCGAAACCCCTTAGTACAGTACAAACGAGGTATTTTTGATGAACCGGACTCACCGTTATCCCTACCCAATGAATAACGAGCATCCCTATCACATTAACCAGGATCCCCTTGAGCATAAGAAAACTCTAGCAAGGCAGGCCAGTGCTGGTGATGACAAAAATGGCGATCGCCAATCAGATGAGGATTGATTGCTAACTGAAATTGGGCTATAGAATAGCCCAAGCTAAATCACTTTCTTCTCCGCGATGGAGGTATGGCGTAACCATACCTCCATTTTTTGCTGCACGTATTGCTGCACAGATTATGTTTCACCAACCCTATCCCTGGTTAGATTTCTCCCCAAGACTCGGACTAAAAACTTGGATAGGCACTAAAAGAAAAAATTGCTTAAGCCGCAGATGGGAAATTCCCCCCAGCTCTGTGCCTGAAAGCTTTGATTTGACTCCGTTTGCCAGCCAAGGGCGATCGCCTACCCCGTTTATAAAGCTGTGTTACAAATCGGTATGGGTTTCTATCACCTCATTGTCCTTAAGTAGAACTGCATTGAAAAACGAAGGTTAGAAAACCGGGGGCGCACCCCCGGCTTTCTAACATGAATTTAATTTTGCTGACCTACTTAGAAATTACTGTTCATAGAGATTAAGGAAATTGCACAGATGGAGTTTCTCCACGATACGGTTATGCTGTCGCGTGCGCAGTTCGCATCGACAGCCATCTTTCATATGCTCTGGCCTGTTCTCACGACGGGTATGTCAATTTACCTGGTGATTGTAGAAGCACTTTGGCTGCGGACGAAAAACCCTGAATATTACTACCACGCCCGCTTCTGGTCAAAGCTATACGTCCTCAACTTTGGCATTGGCGTGGCGACAGGCATTCCCATGGAATTCCAGTTTGGCACCAACTGGGCACCTTTTTCAGAAGCGGTGGGTAACTTTTTTGGCAGCGTCATTGGCTTTGAGGCATCCTGGGCCTTTATGCTGGAAGCCGCCTTTCTGGGCATCATGATCTTTGGTTGGGAGCGGGTGAATCCCGTTATTCACTTCACGGCCACCGTCCTGGTGTCCTTTGGTGCCAACCTTTCTACCTTTTGGATCTTGAGCGCCAATTCCTGGATGCAAACCCCAGCGGGTGGGGAGTTCGTAGATGGTGTTTTTGTCGTCAGCGACTATTTCAAAGGCATCTTCAACCCATTTATGGCCGTTAGCGTCACTCACATGTTTCTGGCAACCCTGGAAACCTCTTTGTTTGTCATCGGTGGCATCAGCGCCTGGTACATTTTCAACAAGCGCCACACGGCTTTCTTCTCCAGGGCGTTTAAGATTGTGCTGGTAGCGGTGATTGTGGTCGCTCCCCTGCAAATCTATGTGGGCCACCTGAGCGCCGAGCAAGTCTATTACCGCCAGCCTACCAAAATGGCAGCCATGGAAGCCCTTTGGGAAACGGTCCCCGCCAATGGGCCAGGGGACTGGAGCCTGATTGCTATTCCCAACGACAAAGCCGAGAGAAACGATTGGGAAATCAAAGTTCCCAATGCTTTAGGCTACATTTTGGAGTTGAAGCGGGATTTGACTGAACCGGTGCAGGGCTTGAAAGACTTTGCACCGAGCGATCGCCCCCATGCCATCGGTCTGGTCTACTACTCCTTTCGCACCATGATTGCCATTGGCTTTTTCCTGGCGGGCATGATGCTGCTGACGGTGCTGCAGTGGCTACGCGGCAAGCTTTCTCCAGAGGCAATTGAGAACCAACCCTGGCTGATGGTGGCCTGGATTTTTTCAGCCCCCCTGGGCTACCTTGCCGTTGAAACTGGATGGATTGTGCGATGTGTGGGCCGTCAACCCTGGGTGGTTTATGGTCAGATTCGCACCGCTGATGGGGTTTCCCAACTGCCACCCGCTGAAGTACTGACTTCTTTGACGGGATTTGTGGCGATGTACACCGTCCTTTTCATTGCCATGATTTATTTTGGCAGTCGCATTATTCGCCGAGGCCCTCGGTTTGACTTGCCTATTCCCGGTATGGTTTCCAAGCCTGCGATTGAAACCACCCCTGGGCAGTTTGTTGCAGATGAGCGCCCCGTCGAAGCCCAACAGTAGTTCACCTTGCAGCTAACTTGCTTGATCCTATGGAAACACTTTCTTACTTTTTGCCCCAGGTCTGGTTTGCCATCCTGGCCCTTTTCCTGTTCTTCTACGTCATGCTGGATGGGTTTGATCTGGGGGTTGGCATTCTTTCTCTGACCTCCTCATCCGAAGAAAGGCGGGGCATTTTGATGACCAGCCTCAGCAACGTTTGGGATGCCAATGAAACCTGGCTTGTTTTGATGGGCGGTGGCCTGTTTGGAGCCTTTCCCCTGGCCTACGGCACTATCCTCAACGCCCTCTACATCCCCATTTTGATCATGCTGTTTGGGCTGATTCTAAGGGCTGTGGCGTTTGAGTTTCGGGAACAGTCTAACCGCAAGTTCTTCTGGAACCTTGCCTTTGGTTCCGGCAGCTTTACCGCTGCAACGGGTCAGGGACTGGCCCTGGGCGGCGTCTTGGCGGGCATTCAGGTAGACGAAACGGGGCACTTCATCGGCACCACGTTCGATTGGTTGAACCTCCCGTCCATCTTGATGGCGCTGACGCTGATTCAGGGTTACGTCCTGATTGGCTCCACCTATTTGATCTGGAAAACCGAGGGGGAGCTTCAGGAAACTCACTACAAAACCGCTCGACTGGCTGCCATCACGACACTGATTGGCGCGATTTTGATCACCATTGTCACGCCAATTTTTTACTCCTATGCGCGCGATCGCCTCTTTCACGCTCCACAAATTTACCTCTTTTCGGTGATTCCCGTGCTGGGAGTCCTGCTGATCGCCCTGCTCCTGAGAAGCTTAGGTCGCAAGGAAGAGAGGTTCCCGTTTGTGTGGACAATTTTGCTATTTCTTCTGACGTTTCTCGGTCTGGCGTTTGTGGTTTTCCCCTACATTATCCCCACTGAAATCACCATCTATGAAGCGGCGGCTGACCCCAGTTCCCTGGTGTTCATGCTGATTTTCATTGGTGGCCTGATTCCGATCATGATCTTCTACAACATCTACTCCTACATCGTCTTTCGGGGTAAAGTAACCGCTGGAGCAGGATACGAAGAATAGTAGAAAACCAGTAAGTAGGTCAGCACAAATTAAATTCATGTTAGAGAACCGGGGCGCTCCCCCGGTTCTCTAACCTTCGTTTTTCAATGCAGTTCTACTTAGTAGAAAACCAGTAGAAAAACCAAAGCTTGAAACGGTCTCACAGGTGAACAAAGGGCACACAAAGATGCGCCCTTTTTATTTCGACGAACGGAGTTTGGACGCACCGAACCCGTAGGCAGCGATTACCACCAGGTGCGATCGCCCTCTTCGTTGGTTCTGGCCTGTCGAATCACGTCGGAAATCTCCTCAGCATCCCGTACGTGGTGCAGCGCCTTCTGTTCACCATCCTCATCTTCAACCACAAAGTAGGTGGGAACAACGATGTGATCGCCCGTAATGTCAGGGGCGTCTACCGCAACCTTTTGCGCTTTTTCTTCCAACGTCTTTGACCCATCATCGGCGGTGCGATCGCCCGGATTGAGAACCAGGTTCTCGTTTTCCTGCACCTCGCGCTTGATCGCCGCCTTTTGTTCCTTACTCACATCTTCAGGCTGGGTCGGCTGGTGAATTTCTTTAGGCTTGTCCATAAAAAAGCTGCCTCGGATCTACTTCCATTCCGATCTTAAAAAAATAGGTGATAGATAACCTCCATCTGGCGAACGAAACCGGGAGCAATGCCCTCAATCAGCGGGAGTTTCTAAATTCAGCCTGTCTGAGAAAAATAGCTTATCCCCCTGGGTGGATGAATTGAGACGAAAGAGTTTCCTACCCTCAAGCATAGGTCTTCCGTGCTAAGCAGGTAGCCGTAAATAAAGCAGGTGGGGTACGCCCTCCGCCTTATTCATGTCCAGCCACTTAGTTCATCTTTAAATTTCTTGCAGTTCAGTTTTTCTTTTGGAGTAACTATCAATATGAGGTCACAGATTGATCAGGCAAGAGAAGCCGCCGAAAATCAAAAGCCAGATAAGTGGATAGAGCGCCTCGCTCGATTCGGCTACGCCGCCAAAGGGATCGTTTATATCCTGGTAGGCGTCCTGGCGTTTCAAGCAGCCTTCAACTGGGGAGGGCAGGTTACTGGCTCCCAGGGTGCATTCCGAACCATTGCCTCCCAACCGTTTGGTAACGTTCTATTATTTCTCGTCGCCGTTGGTCTGGTGGGCTACGTAGTTTGGAGATTAGTCCAAACCATCTACGACCCAGAGCACACTGGCAATGATGCTAAAAACATTGGTAGACGAATTGGCTACCTCATTAGCGGCATTATTTACGGTGGATTAGCCTTCGCCGCTTTTCGCATCGTTTTTAGCAACGGTAGTTCCTCCGGTGGGGGCGGTAGTTCCAGTCAAGGTCTGGTGGCAAAGGTGCTGGCTCAGCCCTTTGGTCAGTGGCTGGTGGGCACCGCAGGGGCGTTGGTGATTGGCTACGGATTCTACTGTTTCTACAAAGCGGTAACCACCAAGTTCCGCCGGAAGCTGAAGCTCTATGAGATGAGCCAGAAGGAAGAAAAGTGGGCCGTGCGCATCGGTCGATTTGGGCTGGTGGCGCGGGGTGTGGTCTCCATCATCATCGGCTATTTCTTGATCCAGGCAGCGACTGCGTCCGACCCCAGCCAGGCTAGAACCACTGAAGGAGCTTTGCAAACCATTCAGCAGCAGCCCTTTGGTGCCTGGCTCATGGGTCTGGTTGCCCTTGGCCTGATTGCCTATGGCATTCATCTGGGCGTGCAGGCCCGCTACCGGAAAATTTCTCCATAGCAAGGCGTTTCCAACGGTCAGTAGGGGCAAATGGCTATTTAGTCCCCCTTGATAAGGGGGATTTAGGGGGATCAAGGAGCTTTGCTACTCCAAAGATGACTTTTCAAACACCCTCTCAGAAAAAGTTTGCCTGAAGGGACGCAGCACCGCCCGCGCCAGTCCTGCGTCCCCGTTCTGAATTTTGAGGGGCAAGCAGATTAGCTCGTAATCCCCGGGAGCCACTTGGGACAGATTTAGCCCTTCTATAACCCAGATGCCCTGCCCCAATAGGGCTTGATGGACCTCGATCACGTTGCCCTGATAGCCGCCTACGGAAAGGTAGTCAACGCCAACCGTTCTAACCTGTCGCTCGGCCAAATACCGGGCGGCATCGGTGGCGATGTAGACAAAATCTTCCACAAACTGATTGCAGTCGTAGCAGCGGTCGGAATTGCGGGTTTTGAATAGCAGCCGCTCACCCGGTTGAATGTTGTGGGTCTGGAGTTCGGATAGGGCGATCGCCTCCCGATTCTGGATTTCAATCACCCGCGCCCGACCAATGGTGGCATCCAGGGGCATTTCATCGATCCCCAATCCGTCCTGGATGAAATGCCGCTGCCCATCCACGTGGGTGCCGCTGTGGGAGCCTAACGTCAGCCGCGAGACATTACACACATCCCCATGCTGCAGGCATAGACTAGGTTCGATTTGAATCGGCGGATTATCGGGCCAATGGGCCATCCCTGTGTGGAGGGTGAGGGAAATGTCGATCCATTCCGATTCAGCAGCCTGCGAAGCGGTAAGGGGAGAAGAGGGTAAGTTTGAGAGCATGGATGCCTGGTTTCTCGATCATCACTGCTCCCGTAGTTTATAAAACTTAATCTAAGGCTGGCCTATTCCATCAGAGAGAGATGATGGCCAGCCCCTTACAAAACCGAACAGGCCGCAACCTAACGAACCGTGATCTGGTAGGAGCCACGGCCACTGGCGTCATAGGCATTGGCGATCGCCCGATAGGTGCCCGTTACCGGCAGGGTCACCGTCAGCTCGGAGTTTCGGCTATTGGGTGACATATCGTCGTTTTGATCAATCACCTGCTCATTGGGGCCAATCAGAATCAGGTACGTGTTAAAGTCGCTGCTTTGCAGATTAATGGTTACCGTTTGTCCTGCCTGTCCCTGAAACGCGTGTTCTTCGTAGAGGCTGCCATCGGCAGGGAGCACGTTCGATCCGGCCTGCAAAACGCCCTGCTCCTGGAGAATGGCTCCCCCACCTGGGATACCCGGTGCATTGGGGGCAACGGTACCTTCCCTTGCCTCTACCCGGATATTGTAGAGACCCACTTCCCCAGGGCCATAGGAGTTGGCCAGGATGGTGTACTCTCCAGACACTGGAGCCGTGGCCACCAGGCGGGCGTTGGTGCCGCCGCCGCTGTCGTCATCCTGGCCCAGATCCTGGCCATCGGGGGCGATGAGGATGAGATAGGCGTCAATTTCGTTGCTCAGCATGTCAATCAAAATGCGCTGCCCTGCCCTGGCCTCAAAGGTGTAGGCATTGAAGTAGCTGCGATCAGAATCCAGAATGTTGCTGGTCTCGTCGAGCACGCCCTGCACGGTTTGCCCATTGGGCAGGATGGGCTTGACATTGGCAAACTGCGACCATGCCGTTGGCGCACGCCCTTCCCGCACCGCCGTCAGGAAAGGGGTGACCCGGTTGGTGGGAATGGCAAACCCAATGCCGATGTTGCCCCCATCCCGTCCGGTGGTAAAAATAGACGTGTTGACGCCGATCAGCTCACCCTGGCTGTTTAAGAGCGGCCCTCCAGAGTTACCCGGATTGATGGCGGCGTCGGTTTGAATCAGCCCCTGCTCAGAATCAATGCGGCTGACGATGCCCACGGTCAGGGTTCCCTGAAACTGGCCGAAGGGGTTGCCAATGGCGAAGGCGGTCTGTCCCACGTTCAGGTTATTGGGATTGGCGATGGGGATGGTGGGTAATGGACTGCCCCCCGCATTGATGCGCACGGCGGCCAGGTCTAACCCAGGCTCACCAAACGCGATTACCTGGCCCTGAAACTCTCGCCCGTCAGCCAACTGGACGGTGACCGTATTGCTTCCCCGAACCACATGGGCATTGGTGAGGATCAGCCCATCGGCACTGATAATGCTGCCACTGCCGGTGCCAAAGGGGGTTTCCAGCGAAACCACGCCAGGGCTGGCCTGATTGTAGACCCGGACGCGGGTTTCTTCATCGGACGTTTGCGCCTGGGCTGACAGTGGCCCCACCAGGCGGGTTGGGGTGACGTCTGGTGGCGCGATCGCACTCAACAGCGACAGGCTGGCAGCGACACCAGCGGCCATTAATCCTGTGGACGCAAAACGGGGAAAGCATTGACTCATAAGGGATTACCGGGTAACGAGACGCCTGCATACTTCATCGGGTGGTTCCTTCCGGAGGACTGGACGCGCATTTCTTGCCAGCCGTATCAATCAAAATTCCAACCGGGGGAAGCTCTAACCCGGACACATCTATTTTAGAAGGCAGCAATAAATACCCGCTTTGAGCGGGGGAGTGTGTGGCCACGGATAGCGATCCGCCGCTGCACTGCTCAGACGGTATGTACAGCCTCAAGTTTGATTTGATACAGACTTAGACGAAAATTGTACGGAACAGTTCCTCCCACCGTCCCCTGCAAAAAGGCTCGGAGTGGAAGGATTACACCTCTATCGAACCGACTGAGGCGATCGCCGCCATCGGTATAATCCCTTAGAATTTCTTTAAAAACTATAAATTAAGCGATCTGCGGCCACCTCACCTCTCCCGTCTCATCAGTCTTCCCCGGTTAATCGATCCCAGTTGCCGCGATACCCCGTCACAATGCGACTGCCATCTTTGAGAATGTGTACCTCAATCTGATCGCTGGCCCAGGTGATCTGATCGGCCAGGGCGGGGTTGAACACGCGCACCCGCTGATTGCGCGACGAGACGGGGGAGGTGGGGTCGTTAATGGCCAGGGATTCGACATAGGGGCCATCCACTAAAACGTCCAGCTCGGCCAGGAGCAGGTGGGCATCGGCGGGAGACTGGTCAGACTGCAGTTCTCCCAGGGTGTAGCCGCTGAAGGACATCACGGTCAGCCCTGCCGCCTTGAGGATGCGGGCCAGTTGGGCCAGCCCCTTTGCCTGCTCGAACGGTTCGCCCCCCGAAAAGGTGACGCCCTGGTTGCGGGGATTGCTCAAAATCTGCTCAGCGAGCTGCGGAATGGCCACCAACTGATTTTCCTCAAACGCCCAGGAGGCAGGATTGAAGCAGGCGGTGCAGTGGCGATCGCACCCCTGAACCCAGACAACGGCGCGACAGCCGGGGCCATTGACCTCAGACTCATCCACATAGCCCATGATGTTGAGGTGACCATCGGGAATGGCAAATCGGGGATCGGCAACTTGGGAATTGGAGGTGGAGTTGGGCATGGTACATCTCCTGCGGTTCACATGGTCAGACAAAATTCAGGACGGTGGTGGAGCGGCTCTAAAAACTCTGGCCAGTTTGCGGATAGAGACTTAGTGGGGGGCGGTGCAGGGGGCGGGCGATCGCTCTGGCGCACAGCGTACGGGAATTTGGGCTTCTTGCTGAATGTAGGCGGCGAAGGCAGCCAGTAAGTCAGGGCTGACTGCTTTAAGCGCCTGGGTAGGGACTGCAACGGGCAACGGCTCATTGCCCCGCGCCTCCAACTGCCGCACCAAAGGCCGGGGGCGGCTGGGGGTGTTTAGCTGAATTTCGTCGGGGCGGATGCGCCGCACATGGTGAACATACTGCCGCTGCTCCTCCTGATCCCACCGCGAGAGCACCATGGTTTGCATCGCCAGATGGCCCTGATACTCGTTGCGAAACTGCTCCAGCCCCGCCAGCAAATCCGACAGGTGGATGCCAGGGGCAGGGCGGTTAATCCGCTGGAGCTGATCGGGGTGGGCGGCATCCAGCTTCACCACCACGATATCGGCCTGGGCCAGATCTCGGCGGACCTGGTCACTGTAGAGCAGGGTGCTATTGGTGAGCACGACCACCGGACGTTGGGCAATGGTTTTGATGGCCCCAATCAGCTCCCCCAAATTGGCCGCCAGGGTCGGCTCGCCACTGCCGCTGAAGGTGATCACATCCACCTCCCAGGGGGCAAAGCTCCGCAGATCCCGCAGCACATGGTCAGTCGGGACGAAAATCCGGCGATGCTCGGTGCAGTACTCAATTTCACCAAGCTGACAGTAAACGCAGCGAAACGAGCAGGCAAAGGCGGTGCCAATGGCGTCAATGCCGAGCGATCGCCCAAAGCGCCACGAGTCTACGGGGCCATACACTGAGGCAAAATCAAAGGGGATGGGGGAGAAACTTAAACTCGTCATGGCAGGACTCCTGTTCAAGATTGACCCTGAAGTCAAATACTTTTGCGGACGTGACCCAAACTATTTCGATGCTCACCGGATATTCATACCAACCTTCCCAACTAACTTTTCTGAGGTGCGATCGCCACGAGGCGATTTCACTTTGGCCGCGTCGGATTCTATCTCGCGAGGCGCTGCCATTCCTCAATCAGCCCAGGGGGTGCCCTCAACTCTCTGGGTTCTCCGCCAACCATGGGAATGACCAGCCGCACCGGGAGGGTTGTGCCCAATTGAGACAGCAGGGGCTGTAGCTCGTATTGGGCAACGTTCTGGGGAATATTCTGGGGAATATTCTGGGAAATCTCTTGGGCACCCCTGGCCGCAGAACCGGCTGCCGCAAAGATCTGGGCGGACACGTCTGCCAGTAAAACGGTCGAGGCGGATGACCTCAAGACCTGGAGGGGTTGACTGTGATCAACAGTAGTAGCCCCCGGAAAGCCCACCAGCCGGAGCATGGGTGGATCGGGGCGATCGCCCTGCACCCGTTGAAAGGCAATCACCTGCCAGCTATAGCCGTGGTTATCTTTTAAGGTGTGTAGGGATTTAGCCAGCTGGATTTGGGGAGACAGACGCTCCTGCATGAGCCGCGCTTTTGCGGGGAGCGGATTTGCCAGGGTGATAGCCAGCACCAGCACCAGCCAGGTTATGGTTCCAAGTCGGATCAGGTACGACGTTAGCCCCTGCCGCATCAGTATTTCTCCATCGGCATATTCCCACTGCAATCCTAACCGGAGAGGATAGCATCTGATGTCGTTTCTGCAGATAGCTTAACGTTTATAGAACTTATGCACTGCGTGCGACATCCCTGGGTTCTATCAACCGTTCAACCGGGGGTAATTTCCCCCCCGAAAATCAACCTAATCCCGTCCCAGTAGTCGCCGCAGGCGAATCCGGCTGGAAACGTAGAGGGGAAGCTGGTAGTGTTCTGCCAGCAACCAGGCCACCATGCCAAAGTGGGTACAAAACGTGCTGATAATCCAGACGGTGGAAACCCAGGCCCAGCGGCTACCAGGGAGAGGCGGAAAGAGATAGTTGGCCATCCACACCAGGGCAAAGGGCAACACCACCAGAGCTACCCCGATAAGCCAAATGGTAAGGGTCAGATTGGTATCGCTGCGGTGGAGGGGCCGCCAGGACTTGCCCGTCCAAAGCCAGCCCATGGGCTGGGAACTATCTACCACCTGGACGGTTTGGTTGGTGTAGGCGACGCTAAAAATGTGGCGGCAAAAGTCGCAGGCAAAGGCGTCCATCAGGGTGATTTGGGAAATATGGCCGTGGCGACAGACCGGGCAAATATGGACGCTTTGGGGACTGAGCGGCACTGCCTGTCCGCATCGGTTGGGAGACGGCGGTGTGGTGGGTTGATTGTGTCGGCGGTTCGACATCGATTTCGTCATGACAACGTCCCCATCGTCTCAGAAAGACCAGGTTTAAGTGCTAGAAAAGGGAAAGCTCGTAAAGGATAAGCGTAGGGCAGATGCGCCTAGCGCTCCATGCTCACCATACTAGCGCTACCGACGGTGCGGATCACCTCTCTGCCGTTTTGCTCCAAAATCACCAGCGGATCTCCCCCTGGCGAAGACTCGACGCGCTTCACCAGAACCTGGCCATTGGCTAACGTTTCGCCCACGCCAACGTAGCGACTGGTGCGCTCATTCGGCACTTGAACAATGATATTGGTACGGCCACCGACCTCCACAACCCCACTTACTTCAATGGCTTCAGCCAGTAAGCTGGGGGGCGGGGCCGGAGGCGCACTGGGGAGCGCTGCACTGGAGGGAGGTGCACTGGCAGGAGCGGAGGGAGCGGCTGGGGAAGGCACAGTTGCCGCAGGCGAAGGGGGGGCCACTGCCGAGGGCTGCACTGGAATGGGCGTCGTGGCAAACGGGACAGGCGGTAAATTAGGTGAGGCGGGGACTGGTGTTGCTGGCAACGCAGGCCCTGGGGCGGTGGGTGCGACAGCGACAACCCTGGGAGCGGTAACCAGGGGCGCAAATGGATCAGCCCGACCAGGGTCTACCTGGGGAAGGCGCTGGGTTGCTGAGGTTGGAGGTAACAGGGGCGGTGGCGGCAGCGGCTGCACGTCGTTATTGGTTGGGGAATTGGCCTGAGCTTCGGGGGATGGCGGACTGGGCATATCGGCGAAGGGAACAGGCTCTCCTGACTCGCCCGCCGCCGGTTGGCTCGCAGTGGGCGGCTCGGTGACCGCAGACTGGGGCTGCTCGCCGCCGCAGGAAGCGATCGCCATTAAGAGCAGGGCAAGGCCGCCCATTTTCCAACCACTGAATTTCATGGGCCACGACCTCACGCTTAATTTCCCCTTAAATTTACTTCTGACATTCGTCTATGCCCTAGAGCGATCGCCGTCCGTAGTCGTTGATTAGGCTAAAGGATAGCCGCGATCGCCCTGAATGACCAGATTTCTGTGAAAAAATGCAACAATTGTCCTGATGACACCCATTGATGTGCCCCAGGATTGCCGCTATTTAGCAAGAGCTTTGAAATTGTCGATAAACACAAATTCCCCCTTGCCCATCATGGGAGCAGGGGGTGGGATGAGGGCTAGAGCTGGCCATAAACAAAGCTGATGGGGCCACTGGCGGGGGGCGCACCCCACCCAGGAGATTTTCAAGGAAAAATTTACCCTCGGTTGAACGGTGGGTAGGGGCAAATGACCATTTGTCCCTACAGCGTCCCGTAGGATCATGCTCAAAAATCTCTTTAGCTCTGAGGCTGCAGGACGCGGCGTTGCTGATTGAGGATTTGTTGTTTGGCCGCATTAACAGCTTGCTCATCGGCAACCTGTCGCTGCTGGCGAAGCAGGAAAAGCTGCTGCAGCAGCGCTTCGGTTTCAGCCTGGAGGTTCAGCAGTTCAACCTGATGGCTGATTTGATAGGGTAAGGTACGAGTCCGCTGGGGCGCATCTGAGCGGGCGGGGGAGGAAAGGGATGGCATTGAGGGGGAAACGCGGGTCTCTACACCCAATTTGGCTTCCGACTCGGCGGAGGTCACACAAGACAGATCGTTTAACATCAGTGTTGCTCTCGTTTCGTCACTCGTTTTTACTTCACACCAAGGGATGATTGTAACGTATTCTGTTACATCGTGAAGATTTGATTGTAGCGAGTTGACATGGCGGTCTCCGGTAGAATGTGGCGGTTTTGTAAGTGAACATTTGGGCGGACGGGGGTTGGGAGGATAGGGGGCAACGACAGGGGTAGGGGAAACGTCATACAATTGGTTGGATAGGGAATCCGACGGGGATTGCCCAATCTTCCAGATAACCTGATACCCATCCATACCTATCCAGGGTTCCCGCTGCAAGCAGGACAGGGTTAGCAGGAGAGTGTGGCGCACCGTGCCCCATTTTCCCGCCCTAAGTTAAAACCCCCCACCCATATCAATATCCATATCAATCGATACCAATAACCTGTGGATTTACGTGTCTTTCCTGCCATCTCGGACGAGGTGCCCCCTGCGCCTTCTCCCCAGCCGCCGCGCTTGGGTTGGGCTGGGCTGATTGAAACCTACCGCCCCTACCTGCCGGTTTCTGATGCCACCCCCGTCGTAACGCTTTTAGAGGGCAATACACCCCTGATCCCAGCTCCGGCGATCGCCGCCCGCCTCAGCCGTCGAGCCAATGTCTTTATTAAGTATGACGGCCTCAACCCCACGGGCAGCTTCAAAGACCGGGGCATGACCGTGGCAGTTTCCAAAGCCAAAGAGCAGGGCGCTCAAGCCGTGATCTGCGCCAGCACCGGCAACACCTCCGCCGCCGCTGCCGCCTACGCCCGTCGTGGGGGGATGCGGGCCTTCGTGCTGATTCCCGACGGCTATGTGGCCCTGGGCAAGCTGGCCCAGGCGCTGCTGTACGGTGCTGAAGTGATTTCCGTCCAGGGAAATTTTGACCAGGCCCTGGCCATTGTGCGGGATGCGGCTAATCACTATCCGGTAACCCTGGTGAACTCGGTCAACCCCTATCGGCTGGAAGGTCAAAAAACAGGGGCCTTTGAAATCGTCGATGTGCTGGGAGATGCCCCCGACTGGCTCTGCATTCCCGTGGGAAATGCGGGCAATATCACGGCCTACTGGATGGGGTTTTGCCAGTATCACCAGCAGGGACGGTGCGATCGCCTGCCCCGCATGATGGGTTTCCAGGCCGCCGGGGCTGCCCCCATCGTCAGTGGCCACCCGGTCGA
The DNA here is from genome assembly GCA_035285585.1 of Synechococcales cyanobacterium. GTDB lineage: Bacteria > Cyanobacteriota > Cyanobacteriia > CAKZMO01 > CAKZMO01 > JAYKGU01. The sequence continues at coordinate 7,006 of JAYKGU010000264.1, read as the reverse complement.
ACACCCTGATACCATTGCCACCGCCATCCGCATCGGCAATCCGGCTAGCTGGCAAAAGGCGATCGCTGCCCAGGAAGCCAGCCAAGGCGCATTTCACGCCGTCACCGACGCCGAAATTCTAGACGCCTATCAGCTACTGGCCTCGGAGGAGGGCATTTTCTGTGAACCGGCCAGTGCGGCTTCCGTCGCCGGGCTGCTGGCGGTAAAAGACCAGGTACCCGAAGGGGCCACCATTGTCTGCGTGTTAACCGGCAATGGTCTCAAAGACCCCAATGTGGCCATCAAACGCTGTCAGGAGCAAATGGGGGCCAGCGTTGCGCCCACCCTGGAAGCCGTTGGACAGGCGATGGGCTTTTAGACCAGGGAACGGGTATGGGTCGGTGTATAGTATGGGCTAGCCCTTCCCATGTTCCTTAATTTCGGATGATGAACCGCGTGAGCCGCCGCGCCGCCGCCCTCCCGGTCTGGGTATGCCTTGCCATGGGCGCTGGTGCCCTGACTGGCTGTCTGGACAACACCATCGCCACGGAAACGACAGCAGCCATTGACCCCAACCGCCGCGAGGTCATTGAAAACTTCCGCACCAACTGCCACTTCGTCGAAGTTTATCGACTGAACGGTAGTTTGCGCATGGAGGTGCTGCCCCGTGCCCAGGAGTGTCAGGTCGTTCCTGGTAGCGACCTGCGGGCGCGATCGCAGGAAGGGACAGAAAATATCAGCTATGCCTGGGAAGAGGACGGCATTCGGGTGCAGGCCATTGTTCCCAGGGGAGAGGGGCGCAGCACGCTGGAGTTTATCGGCGACAGCGTCGAGCCAAATGGCAGGCTAGTGGAGCTGGAGGAGTCGTCGGGCACGTCCCCCGATCCCGTGCCGGATGAGCAAACCTACCGGGAGGGCTACAACCTGGGGTTCCAGGCGGGGGTGCGGCGGGGGCGGAGCGATCGCAACCAGAACCTGGGCTACAACCCATCGGGGGCTTTTCCGGGCAGTGGTCAGTCCGATCGCCCCAGCTATGACCAGGGTTACGAAGACGGCTTTTTTGCGGGATATGAAACGGGCTATTACGCCCTGGGGGATATCAGCATTCCCAATCCTCCAGCAGCGGTGGCGCTGGTTTGTCGGGGGATCGTAGGCAACTCCGATTTCACGGTTTTCTACAGCCAGGAGGCGGGATTTAGCCGGGTCGATATCCGTCCCCGCACCTCCAGCGCATTGCTCACGGCGCGGCTGAGCTACATTGGCAACAACCAGGACGGTCAGCCCATTTGGCGGGGGGCGATCGCTGGCATGGCCGACGTTACCGTAGTGCATCTGGCCACCGGAACGCCTCAGGTAGGGGATCGGGTGCTGATCAGCTACGATGGCCAGCGGAGCACGGGGGTTTGTCAACAGCAAAGCATTGGCGGGTTGTGGTAGCACCGGGGACAGCGCTAGGGGTCGCTTTTGGGCAGATCGCTGGTACTTGCCGGGTCAACCGGGACGGCGGAGGGCGTTTTGAACCAGGCCACCAGCATACCCGCAACGGGAATGGCCAAAAAGATACCGAGCAGCCCTGCCACCTTTTCCCCCACAAAAATTGAGAAAAACAGCAGCACCGGGTTGATTTCCAGGGTGTTTTTCATCACTTTGGGGCTGATCACATTGTCCTGAACCTGCTGCAGCACCACGGAAGCAACCAGCGTCTTGGCGGCCAGCCCCACCCCCTGGGACACAAAAATGAGCAGGGTCACCAGTCCAATCCCCAAGGTGGCTCCAATGCCGGGAATGGCGTCCAGCACCGCCACGATCACCGCCAGAAAAAGGGCAAACTGCACCCCCAACACCTTAAACACAACAAAGCTGGTGGTAGAAAGAAACGCCATCAGCAGCACCTGCCCCCGGAAAAAACCCAAAAAGCTCTGCTTTACGGTGAAATCGACGCGATCGCGCAGGTGTGGCGGCACCAGATTGAGACCGACCGACCAGATCTGGCTGCCATCAATCACCATGTAAACGCTGATGGCAATGATGAAGATAAATATAAAAAAGTTAGCAAAGAGCTGCTGGGCCAGCTCCAGCCCCGTGGTCAGCCCGGTTCTGAGGACTTCAATTAACCGCTCCAGGTTCTCTTCCAGCCAGTCGTCAGTCAGCGGCAGGATGTTGCCCGTCTCCAGGGTTTCCACCAGATCGGCCAGCAAACTTTGCCCCTGGGTCACCAGCTCCAGGCTCAGGGCCGCCACCAGCCCCATTAAAATGACCAGGGTGGCGATGAAAACCAGGGCGATCGCCAGACTCCGGGGGATCAGGCGCGCCAGCCACTGGATGGGGTAGTTGAGCAACGCCGCAATAACGGCGGCGGTAGTGAATACGGCAATGACGCTGTAGAAATACTGAATGAACTGAATGATGGCCCACCCACAGGCAAACAGCAGCAGAAATCGCACCAGGTCGGAGGGGTTGATCCGTTGCCAGCGATTGGGGCGGGGAGGGGTTTTCATGAACGCGCAGCTCCAGGAAAATGTCAGGCGATCGCTATGAAACAAATTACCTGGAGATGGCCCTAAGGCCCAGCGCAATCAGGTAGACTAAGCATACTCAACTTTGTGCATGACCTGTGGGACTGAGCATCTTACCCGGACAAAGTTACCCATTGGGGGCAACGGTTTACCCCAATGGCGTTAATTTTTCAATCTTTTCCAAAAACGCCACATCCCTCGAACTGCTGCTGTTCGACACCCCCGACTCCCCTACGCCGTCCTATACCATTTCCCTGGACGCCAAGCACTATAAAACTTTCTACTACTGGCACGTCTTTGTCGAAGGAATTGGCTCGGGTCAAATCTATGCCTACCGTGCCCACGGCCCTTACAGCCCCGAGCTGGGTTTGCGCTTTGATGGCCAGAAGGTGCTGCTCGATCCCTACACCCGCGCCGTGGCTGGCTGGGACACCTACCGGCGAGAAACGGCGAGGCGATCGGGGGACAACTGTGCCGATGCCCTCAAAAGCGTGGTGGTAGACACCAGCCTGTATGACTGGGAGGGAGACAAGCCCCTGCATATTCCCTACGCCACCAGCATCATCTACGAAATGCACGTGGGCGGGTTTACGCGCAACCCCAACTCAGGGGTTGCCCCCAAAAAGCGGGGCACCTTTGCCGGGCTGATCGAAAAAATCCCCTACCTCAAAGACCTGGGGATCACTGCGGTAGAACTCCTGCCCGTCCATCAGTTTGACGAACAGGATGTGGCCCCTGGCCTGAAAAACTATTGGGGCTACAGCACCATGGCGTTCTTTGCCCCCCACTACGGCTACAGCTCGCGGCACGATCCGCTGGGGCCGGTGGATGAGTTTCGCGACATGGTCAAGGCTCTCCACCGGGCGGGCATTGAAGTCATTCTGGATGTGGTCTTCAACCACACGGCGGAGGGCAACCACGAAGGCCCCACCTTCTCCTTTCGGGGGCTAGGAAATTCCGCGTACTACATGCTGGAAGACAATAAGGCGCTCTACAGCAACTACAGTGGCTGCGGCAATACCCTGAAGGCCAACCATGAAATTGTGGGGCGGATGATCATCGACAGCCTCTGCTACTGGGTCACCGAGATGCACGTGGATGGCTTTCGGTTTGACCTGGCCTCGGTGCTGGCCCGCAGCCGGTCGGGTGACCCGCTCCAGGATCCACCCATTCTCTGGGCAATTGAGTCAGAACCGGCCCTGGCGGGCACCAAGATCATTGCCGAAGCCTGGGATGCGAGTGGGCTGTACCAGGTGGGTTCGTTCATTGGCGATCGCTTTGCCGAATGGAACGGCCCCTTTCGGGACGATGTGCGGCGGTTTGTTAAAGGCGATACCAAAACGGTGAAAACCCTGGCGGCCCGCGTTATGGCCAGCCCCGATATCTACTCCCGACCCAACCGCGAACCCAACCGCAGCATCAATTTCATCACCTGCCACGATGGCTTCACCCTGAACGATCTGGTTTCATACAACATCAAGCACAATGAAGCCAACCTCGAAGATAACCGGGACGGGGCCAACGAAAACCATAGCTGGAACTGTGGGGTAGAGGGCGACACCGCCGATCCGCAAATCAAGGCCCTGCGACTGCGGCAAATCAAAAACCTGCTGACCATCCTGTTTGTATCCCAGGGAACGCCCATGCTGCTGATGGGGGATGAGGTGCGGCGCACCCAGATGGGCAACAACAACGCCTACTGCCAGGACAACCCCCTCAGTTGGTTTGACTGGGACGCCATTCACAACCATCGGGAGGTGCTGCGGTTTGTCAAGCAACTGATTGCCTTTACCCAGTCCCTCGCTCTGTTTCGCCAGGAGCGCATTCTTAAAGTCAACTATCACCGGCACCGGCCCCATATCATCTGGCACGGCGTGCTGCTGGGGCAGCCCGACTGGGGCGACCGTTCTCACAGTCTGGCCTTTACGCTCCACCACCCCCAGGCCAGGGAAACCCTCCACGTCATGCTGAATGGCTACTGGGAACCCCTTAACTTTGAACTTCCTCCCCTCCAGCGGGATCAGCACTGGCACCGGGTGGTGGATACGGCCCAACCCTATCCACACGATATTTTTGACTCCCAGGGGGCCAGGATTATCGCCGATGATACCTATCCGGTGGGCGATCGCACAGCGGTTGTGCTGGTGGCTGACTAGGGGGTCTTATGTCTGAATCAGGGTAATTTTTCCTTAAAAAACGCCTGAGGGAATTGCGGGTCAGCTTTGGGGCGATCGCCCCTGAAAGATTTCCACCGCCCCCAGGGCCGCCCGAATCAGGTTGAAATAGTGGGGCTGGCAGATATCAATTTCCTCCGCTGCGTCCCGCGTTGCGCCAATGAAGCCCCGCCGCTGGCTGGGCTGGAGCGCCAGCACTTTGCCCTCAGGATTGCGGATGCGTAGCTCACGCTCTCCATCTACCTGACACACCCCACAGAGGTATTGCCGCTGGGCATATTCAAAAGCGACGGGTCGGCAGTCCTGGGTCAGTGCCCCATGCGCGGCGGCTTGGGGCTGGGCTGTCACCGGTTCAGACTGGGGCAGACGGGCACCCACTACCTCCAGCTCTACCCGCTGGCTGCCGTTCCAGTCGTTGAGGCGAATCTGGTAGGCCACATCAAGGCGCTCTGGCAGGGGACAAAACTCTCCCCATCGCCAGGCGATCGCCCGCAGGGTCAGGGTTTTGGTTTTGCCGTTGACAGTCACGTCTTGCCCCAGGGTGAGCTTCAGGTGGGCGCGATCGCGGCCTACGGTCTTCTGCTCGATCACCCGCACGTTGGGTGTCCAGAACACCGGGTCGGGGTTACCAATGCCGCAGGGATGGAGGGCGTCGATTTGCTGGTAGAGATCCTGGGTGATCTGGTCGAAGCTGGCCTGGGCGTCCACCACCACCAGGGGCTTCAGGTGTTCGGGCAGGAGGTACATGTGGGCAAAGAGCTGGAGGCGCAGGCGCAGCTTTTCCAGGTTTTCGGCACGCAGGGAGAAGCCGCCCGCCGCCTGGTGCCCGCCAAACTTCTCCAGGGTGTCTTTACAGAACTGCAGCGCTTCAAATACGTGAAATTCGGGAATGCTGCGGGCCGACCCACGAATGAACTGGGGATCATCCTCATAGGTGCCAATGAACACGGGGACGCCGTAGCGCTCCACCAGCCGTGAGGCGACAATGCCGATAACGCCGTGGTGCCAACCGGGCTGTACTACCACCAGCACCCGCTCTTCCTGGAGGTTGGGACGCTGGGACTCAATCCAGGCGATCGCCTCCTTTTCAATTAGTTCACAGAGCTGCTGGCGACACTGGTTGACCTGCTCACAGGCCATGGCCCGCTCCAGGGCTTCGCCCCCATCGGCGGTGGTCAGCAGGTCGATGACGATTTCGGGGTTGCTGATGCGCCCCACGGCATTGATGCGAGGCCCCAGGCGAAAGCCAATGGCCTCCGGCTTGAGGGGTTTCTTCTCCCCGGCCAGCCCCGCCACCTGAATCAGCGCCCGCACCCCCTCAATCCGAGACTGGGGCAGCAGGGACAGCCCCTTTTGTACCCACCGCCGGTTGACCCCCACCAGCGGAGCCAGATCGGCAATCGTGCCCAGGGTAAACAGCTCCAGCAGGGGCTGGGCCAGCTCCTGCCCGCGACCGAGGTGCTGGGCCAGCTCCAGGGCCAGGATATAGGCTACCCCCACCCCCGCCAGACCGCGATAGGGGGATTCGGGGGCAATCAGCTTGGGATTCAGGATGGCCTGGGCCGCAGGTAGGATGGGGGGTACATCGTGGTGGTCGGTGACGATCACCGCCAGCCCCAGCTCCCTGGCCCTGGCAATTGGCTCCAGGGCGGCGATGCCGTTATCCACCGTGAGAATCAGGCGCACGCCGTCTTCGTGAAATTCTTCCACAATGCGGGAGTTGATGCCGTAGCCCTCGCTCATGCGGCTGGGGATGGCGTAATCTACGGCAGCTCCTAGAAACCGTAGCGCCCGAATCAGCAGGGCGGTGCTGGTCATGCCGTCGGCATCGTAGTCGCCGCAGATGGCAATTTTATGGTTGTGGGCGATCGCCTCCGCCAGCAGCTCCAGGGCACAGGCCAGGTGGGGAAACTCCTCCAGGGGGGAGGGCAGCGGCTCCAGGTTAGGGTTGAGGAAGCGCTGGGCCTGGGCCTCAGTCTCGATGCCGCGATTGATCAGCACCTGGGCCAGCAGCGGCGACAGGGCCGTACTTTTGGCGATCTGGGCGGCCCGCTGGGGATAGGCAGGGGCCAGATGCCAGCGCTGACGGGGCGATCGCCCAGAATCGACGGGAGCTTCCCTGGCTCGATCGACGGGATGGAGAGGGGCTTTAAACGGAGGGCGGGTCGGTAAATTCATGCCGGAGGTGCTAGTACTGGCGTGCCAAATTGTCCCACGGGATTACCCATTTTGGGAACCGGGTTAACCATCTGTATAGAAATTGATGAGTAGGTCGGCACAATTCAGTTCATGTTAGAAAACCGGGGGCGCGCCCCCGGTTTTCTAACCTTCGTTTTT
>JAYKGU010000263.1:0-27899 GCA_035285585.1 Synechococcales cyanobacterium | reverse complement strand
TTGAGTTCTAAGTTTTAAGTTCTTAGTTGAGATGATTTGGATGAATAGTTTCTGGAGATGATTACACCCTCTCCCGTCAGCCATGCCTGAATGTATCCGCAGATGACGCAGATGACGCAGATGACGCAGATGACGCAGATATAAGGATTGGTAGGAACGCTATTCATCTGCGAAATCTGCGAAATCTGCGGAAAGACACCATACCGCCCCGACAAACAATCAAACCTTTTCCAGAAAGCACCTCAGCTTCCACCCAACTCAAAACTGATCACCTCTGTTCCCACATTCCCTGCCCCCGCCATGACCACCCAAACCCGCTTCCGACTCACCGTCCGGCAAATTGAACAGGTCTGCCTCTTTGACCTGATGTGGGGTGACGGCCAGCAGTTGAGCGCCACCGTCCCCTACCCCGCCTCTATCCAGCAGCACTATCAGGACTGGCAGCGAGATTACCTGCAGTTCTACAAAACCATGCCCGCTGCCGTAGAACGGTCGCACACCCCTGCTGCTGCCCTGCGAGGACGGGCGGTGGGGAGTGGTCGGATCGCCCCGCCGGTGGACTGGCACGCCAAGCTGGTGCAGGCGGAAGCCACCCTGCTCTACGAGTTTCAAACCTGGCTGCGCAGTGGGGAGCTGTTCGAAATTCGGGGGGCGATCGCCCAGGCCAGCCAGCCCTCGCCCCAGACTGAATCGCCAGATGTCACCGTGTTCCTCACCTGCTCGCCCCTCTCCCTGGCCCGCCTGCCGTGGGAAACCTGGGAACTGGCGGGGGAATCGGGGGGATCGGGGACAGTGCGACTTGTGCGATCGCCCAGCAATATCCGTGCCCAAACTGGGGCAGGACGCTTGCCCCAGTCCCGCCGCGCCCGCATCCTCGCCATCATGGGGGATGACACCGGGCTGAACTTCCAGGCGGATCGGGAGGCGGTGCAGTCCCTCAGCCGGGTGGCCGAAATTCGCTTTGTGGGCTGGCAGCCAGGACAGGCGGCGGCGGAGGTGAAGCGCAACATTTGTCAGGCGATCGCCGATGAGGACGGCTGGGACGTGCTGTTTTTTGCGGGGCATAGTAACGAAACGCCGATTACTGGAGGAGAGTTGGCGATCGCCCCCAGCACCTCCGTCACCATTCAGGAAATCGCCCCCTACCTGGAAACCGCCCGTGACCGGGGGCTGCAGTTTGCCATTTTCAACTCCTGTAGCGGCCTCAACATTGCTGAGGCGCTGATTGACCTGGGCTTCAGCCAGGTGGCCATCATGCGGGAACCCATCCACAACCGGGTGGCCCAGGAGTTTCTGGTGCGCTTCCTCCAGGCCCTGGCGGCTCACCGCGATGTGCAGGATGCCCTCATCCACGCCTGCCAGTTCCTCAAAACCGAGAAGCAGTTCACCCATCCCTCTGCCCATCTGGTGCCCTCCCTCTTCTGCCATCCGGGGGCGACCCTGTTCCGCATTCCCCCCGTGGGCTGGCGGCATCGCCTGCGGTCACTGCTGCCCCGGCGGTATGAGGCGATCGCCCTGGCAGCCTGCTGCACCCTGAGTTTGCTTCCCGCCGTTCAGGACTTCTGGCTGGATCAGCGGGTATGGGCACAGGCAGTCTATCGCCAGGCGACGGGTCAGCTTCCCGAAGCCGCCACCCCACCCCTGGTGCTGGTGCAAATTGATGAGGAATCGGTGAGCAACGACCCGCGCATGGAAGACCCCCGCCCCATGGATCGGAGCTACCTGGCGGACATTATCGACCGGGTGGCGGATCAGGGGGCCAGGGTGGTGGGCGTGGATGTGCTGCTGGATCGGCAGGCGCAGGTTGAGAATGACGCCTACCTGGGAGGGGTGGTGCGGGATGCGGTGGCGGACGGCACCTGGCTGGTGTTTGGTGGGTTATATGTCCCCGAAGGCGAAGATGGGGTCAACCCCAATACGGGCATTGCCCAGCCAGAGTGGAGCCTGCACGGCTACATTGAAATCAAAATTGGCTATCAGATCCTCCGCCAGCCCCAGGAAGACTGCCGCATCACCTGCCCCTTTGCCTTCTTGCTGGCGCTGATTCACTCTGCCCAAACCGACCCAGCTCTGGCCAGCACCGTCCGTCCCCAGCTCACCAGCCAGACGGACTTGCGCACCCAGTTGGTAGATCAGGTTCAGCGGGCCGAGGGCAGCCGCACTTTGGAGATGTTTGAGCGATCGCGCTTCCACCCCCTCACCCTGAGCAGCTACTATCGGCTGGGCCAACCCTGGCTGGCTCCCCTGATGGACTTTTCCATCCCCCCCGACCAGGCCTATGATCGCATCCCGGCCTGGGCCTTGCTTGACCCGGATATGGCTGACCAGCTCCCCGATCTGTCTGACCGGGTGGTGATGATTGCGGCGGGCGGCTACAGCGAAGCGGGCGTTGACGACCATTCCGATCTCTTTCCCCTGCCCAGGGCTGTGGGTTACTGGTACCGGCAGTCCCCTCCGCGCGCTCGCCTGGTGCAGCACCCCGACACCGGAGATGATTTGCCCTCAGGCACGGCGGAGGAATTTACGGGGGGAGAAGGCCATGCCTATATCTTCCACCACATTCTCAACCGCCAGTGGGTAACGCCCATTCCCATGCTGTGGATGGTGGCGATCGCCGCTTTAGCAGGCTTTAGCACGGCCCAGTGGATCGCCTACCAGCAAAGACAGCAGCGGTGGACATTACCCCGACAGCGGGCGGTCAAGCTGGGCCTGCTAACGGCCACCGGATTGTCTGGCCTGGCCAGCCTCCAGCTTTATATTTCCGCGAGTGTTTTAATTCCCTGGGCTTTGCCCTCTGGTTTATTTTGGGTCTATATCTTGCGTGCATTAAGGAGAAAACCGTGATTCAAGTCCCCCGATTTATCCTTCCCTTCGCCGCTAGCCTCGTCGCTGGATCAAGTCTTTTTGTCACCGCCATCCCTGGCACGCTTGCCTCTGGCCTAGAGCCATCCTCGACCGCCCCATCCAGCTATTCAGCAGACTATCTAGCAAGTACGCCAGCCCCTCCGGCACCCGGCCCGCTGGGCACCCCCGGCGGCACCCAGGCTTTTGCCGATCAGATTGAAGAGGTGCGGAATCTTTACGTCATCGGCAGCCCAGGGGGCACCCGTGGGGGCGAGTCGGCCTGCACCATCAGCCCCTTTTCGGATCCGCTGGAAACGGCCAACGGCCCCGTGCTACTGTGGAGCGACCGCCCCCTCATCCTCTGGCAGGGCAATGTGGAGCGGGTGGTGGTGGAGACCTTTGAGCGGCAGGCCAACGGCGAACGGCAAAAGCTGTCAGACCAGCCCGTTCCCAGTGGTGAGCAGAAGCTCCAGTATGAGGGGGAACCGCTGCAACCCGGCCAGCTCTATGTTTTGCGGCTGACGGTGGGGGGCACCACCCAGGAACACCTGTTTGAAACCCTCCCCAGCGATCGCCAGGCTACCATCGCCGCCGCCCTCGCCGAGGGAGAGGCCGCCCAGCGCAGCCAGGGAGCTTCGGAGGAGCAGGTGGCCCTGTGGCGATCGCAGTTCTTTGCCTCCGAGGGGCTTTACTACGATGGGCTGCAAAGCCTTTTCGCCATCGATAATCCGTCTCCGGAAATCAGAGCCATGCAGGAGGAAATCGTGACGGATTACTGTGAAAATTCCCCAGAATCTTGAAATCTCCGTATCTTCTCTGGCAGAATAACGGGCAGGATTGACTGACTACGCATTGCTACGGATTTGCTCCACCTGTGGATGTAGGGCACTGTTAGCATGGCGATCGCCCTTAACCGGGATATTCCCCAGGGGTTTAGCTCAGTATGTCCTGCCCGCTTTCTGTATTTGAAATCACATGACCCCGTGCGGAGAGGATTCTGGTATGGCCCATACTCGATGCGATCGCGCTCAGGATAGGCAAGGATGGTGGTGGAAGGGGGCGATCGCCTCCCTGGGTACTTTGATTTTCCTCGTAGGAGAAAGCCAGCTCCACACCGTCAGTGCCCAGGAAACTAACCTCCCCATTCGGGCCGATGAAACCCTTCCCGCTGGTCGCCGCACGGAAGTCATCACCCTCCCCGATGGCAATGTGGAAATTCGCCAGGGGCTGGATCGGGGACGCAACCGTTTCCACAGCTTTCGCCAGTTTAATGTCAATGATGGCCAGCGGGTGACGTTTATTGATGGTGGCTCTGAAAACATCATCGGTCGAGTCACAGGTCGAAATGCGTCAGATATCCTTGGCACCTTGGCGGTGGATGGCGACGCCAACCTGTTTTTGATGAACCCTAACGGCATTACCTTTGGCCCCAATGCTCAGCTTGAGCTAAACGGCTCGTTCATTGCCACTACCGCCGATGAACTGGAGTTCGGCAGACGGGGCAGCTTCACGGCAGGTATCGAAGTCCCTAGCGACGAGTTGACCATTGCCCCCTCTGCCTTTGTTTTTAACCAGCTCAATAATGGTACGCCTCCCATTGCTGAGCGTCTGGTGCGGGTTGAGTCGAACTTTCAAGACCCAGCCATTGCCGATCGGCGAGGTTTGACCATGGGGGCCAATCGCAGTCTGGTGCTGGTGGGTGGCCCCATTGAAATTGACGGAGGTGTGCTACGTGCCCCCCAAGGACAGGTGGAAATTGCAGCGCTGGCGGATGAAGGCGAAGTTCCGTTACAAAGCAATAACAACCGGACGCGATTCAGCATCGATCGCCTCAATTTGCCCGAAGACACCGAGCGAGCCAACATTACCCTATCTAATCAAGCCATCATTGATGTGACGGGTGACGGGCGGCGACAAATTCGCCGGATTGATGCGGCAGGTCGCGGTGGCGGTGAAGTCACCCTCATTGGCCAGGATATTGACCTGAGTGGAGCTAGCAGTATCTGCGGTGGCATCGGCCCTGGCTTTGGCTGCACTCGCCTGCAGGAAATTGTGAGCCTGGCGGATGTGTCCACAGAGCTAACGGATCTGGAAGCATTTGGTGGGGACGAGAGAGAAGCGGGCAATATTGTGCTGTTGGCATCAGGGGATGTCACCCTTTCGGAAAGTAGCCAAATCGTCAATGCCATTTACCCCAATTCAACCGGGCAAAGTGAACGCGATAGCCGGGATGCTTTCAATGCCCTGGCCAACGCCCCATCTGATCGGGACTTTCTCAATCGCCTCTTCAACTCGGTGGTTATTGTGGCCGATTCTATTACGCTGGACGGCACCGCCGAGTCCTTTGGTAGTGGTGCCCGATTAATCAATACGGGCACATTTGGAACCGGCAATGCTGGACTTGTGTTCCTGGTATCTAACAGCTCCGTTGACATCACGGGTACTGCAACTCCACGCATAGATGACGAGCGAAATTCTCAAATTTTGAGTGGCGTCGGCTTGGGTGCTGAAGGAGACGCAGGCGGTATCCTGATTGCTACAGGAACCTTGAATCTTTCTAACTACGCCACCATTAGCGCGAGTACAGCAGGTCGGGGCAATCCCGGAAATGTGCAAATTTTGGCTGTTGACGATCCGACGACAAGCGCACCAAATGATGGCTCGGTGGTTGTTTCTGACCTCAGCTTGATTTTGAGTACTATCGAAGCAGGTGGGCGAGCTGATTTATCCATAGAGGATCCTTCCCAAATGAGGGACTTTACGGAAGGAGCGATTTTTATCACCACAGGGCGACTCGAAATTATTGGTGTCTCTCAGTTGCAAACGTCTGTTCAAGAACGAGATGTAGAGCGAGGTATTCCAGCTGGTCGAGGAAACGCGGGGCCGATTGTCATCAACGCGGGTTCGGTTGAAGTAGATGGGCTGCTTTCCCAAATTGATGGAAATGGCGAGGAAGTGTTTTTTACCAGCACAATTTTCAGCTCGGTTAACAACGGAGCCATTGGTGATGGAGGATTGATCTTTATCCGCTCTAATGACGTCAGGCTCACAAACGGAGGAACCATTGATGCCACGACGCTTGGAAAGCGTGGCCTGGAGGGTGACGTCAGCACTGGAGGCGGCATCATTGTTGAGTCTTTTGGCAATTTGTTTCTTGGCAGTGGTGGTCGAATTACGGTTTCAGCCGGAGATGAACGGCCTGAAAACGTTCCGGTAGAAGACATTCAGGTCAGGTCGAATCGGGCAGGCGCAATCCTGGTATCGGTCAGCGGGTTGACCGTACTCAGTGATGGCAGTTTTATTGATGCGGTAACCGAGTCGGGAGATGGGGGCGATATTCTCGTTGGTGGTAGCAACTTTCTATTACTGGCGAATGGTAGCAGCATTACCACTGAAGCCGGGTTAGATCGGGAAGGCGGTGGTGGTGATGGGGGCAACATCACGCTAGGAATTGGTGCCGCTATTATTGGCTCACCGGCCAATGACAACAACATCATTGCTCAGGCATTTGATGGGGATGGGGGCAACATTCTGATCAATGGCTTTATTAACTTGCAGGACATCGCCAGACGGGATGATAACTTCATCTCCAGCAATGACATTACGGCGAGTTCGGAGTTTGGGGCCGATGGCCTGATTCTCTTCAACGAACTGGACGTAGACCCAGCCCGTGGCCTCTTCGAACTGCCCGAACTGGTGGTAGACCTCAACCAACTCCTGGTGCAAGCCTGTCCAGGGCCGGGGCGACAGACCCCTGGGGAGTTGGGGGCGCTGTACGTCACCGGGCGGGGAGGATTGCCGCCGAGTCCGGGCGATCGCACCGGTGATGAAACCGTTTTGGCCGACTGGGTCGCTCTCTCCAACGAAGGAGAAGTGGTCGCCACGGCTGAAGCCCCCGCCGAAGGGACAGAAACTTCCGCCCCCGTGCCCACCGTGGAAGCCCAGGAAATTGTCAAAGATGCCAACGGCGACCTGTGGCTAGTAGCAGATACCGGGGGAGGCTTGCCCGTTCCCCCAACCCAGCCCAGCGTTTGTCCTCAGGATCGTGAATTGAACAACCTGTAATGATCCGACCTGTAGGGGCATGGAATTCCATCCCCCTACCCCAGGGATTTCACCTTAGTTAAATTCGCGTCCCTCAGGAAATTCTGAATTTTGGATTCTGAATCCTAAGTTCAAGTACTTCCAGCCAATTCAAAACTCAAACCTAAAAATTAATAACTATCATTTGCCCCACAAAACCATGCAATACCGTTGGAATCGGATGTATCTACTGGCTCGCTCGGTCGTCCTGACCGGAGGGGGCACGATCTTTGCTGCGATCGCCCTGTTCTCCCCTGGGGCTGTATTGGGCATGACCGAGGCAGCGGGGTTAATGAGCCAGCGCCTATCAGATGCCAAACACGCTAAATCAGATTTCTCCCTGATTGCTTCCAGTGCCTCCCTGCTTGCGGCTGATTCACTCACGCCTCCCACCCTTGCCCAGGTTGCTCAAGAGCCTTCCCCAGGACGAATTACCCCGGATATCCCCTCCCAGGAAGAATTGCCCGATCCGGAGATTCCTCAACTGCCGCCTATCGAGGATTTGCTGCAAACCCCAGATACCCTTCCCGACCCTGACGATCCTTTGCTGGAGGGTGACCAAACCGTGACCGTGACGCAGTTCGACTTTGAAGGCAACACGGTCTTTACGGATGAAGAATTGGCGGCAGTGATTCCCAGCGATTTGATAGACCGCCCCGTCACGGTGACCGACCTGTTTGCGGCTCGGTCGGCGGTGACCCAGCTCTATCTGGATGCGGGTTATGCCACGTCGGGGGCTTTCATTCCCCCCCAGCGCATTGCGGATGGCGTGGTGGTGATTCAGGTGATTGAAGGCCGCCTCACCGACATTCAAGTACGTGGTAATGAGGACTTGAACGATGGCTACATTGCCCGCCGCATTCGTCTGGGAGTAGACACACCGCTAAACGTCAACGATCTGCTGGAGGCGCTGAGACTCCTCCAGCTTGACCCCCGCATTGAAACCCTTTCCGCTGAGCTGGCGGGGGGCTTGAACCTGGGAGAAAGTATCCTCACGGTGGACGTAGTGGAGGGCGACCTGGAGGATGTGTTTATTACGCTGGATAACGAGCGATCGCCCAGTGTCGGCAGCTTCCGGCAGCAGGTAGAGCTAAACGTGCTCAACCTCACGGGCAGCGGCGAAACCTTTGATGTCAGCTACGCTCGCACCAGCGGCAGCGACGCCTTTGATGGTAGCCTGGGCTTTTTCCTCAACCCCCGCAATGGTACCATTCGCCTCAGCGGTGGGCTTTCTTCCAGCCAGGTAATTGAAGAGCCGTTTGATGAGCTGGACTTGCAGTCGGATGCTTTCTTTGTGGAGCTGGCCTACCGTCAGCCCATCATTCGCACCCTCACGGAGGAGCTGGCCCTGGGGGTGACCGCCTCCTTCCAGCAGACCACCAGCTTCTTTGATTTGCCCGAAAGCCTGGGGGGGCGCATTCCCCTCACCAGCTTTGGAGCCGATGAGGACGGGGAGGTGCGGGTGAGCGCCCTGCGGTTTATCCAGGAATGGAATAAGCGGCGATCGCGCGAGGTATTTGCGGTGCGATCGCAGTTTTCCCTGGGGCTGGATGCCTTGAATTCAACGGTTAATAATGATGGCCGCCCCGACAGCCGCTTCTTTGCCTGGCGGGGCCAGTCCCAGTGGGCTAGACTGCTGGCGGAGGATACGCTGCTGATCGTCCAGGCCGACCTGCAGTTTGCCGATGATCCCCTCCTTTCCCTCGAACAGTTTGGCCTGGGGGGTCAGCGCACGGTGCGGGGCTATCGCCAGGATCTGCTGCTCACCGACAATGGGGTGCTGGCCTCGGCGGAGGTGCAAATTCCCATTGCCCGCATCCGTCGGGTGAATGGGGTGCTGCAGGTGGTGCCTTTCTTTGATGTGGGGAAGGGTTGGAACATCGGGCCAGATGACCCCGATCCGAGCACCATCGTGGGCCTGGGGTTGGGCCTTCAGTGGCAGCAGGAGCGGCTCACCGCCCGGTTTGACTGGGGCATCCCCCTGGTGTCGGTGGACACCCGCGATGAAAATTCGTTACAGGAACAGGGACTTTACTTCTCTTTGGTGTTCAATCCCTTTTGAGGGTTGCCTTTGGAGCGTCGATCTTTGAGTTCACTCGGTTCACTCTAAGTGCTTGAGCAATTTCAATTACATTTTCCTGGAGGTGTACCCTCCGCCGGGGGGCACACCCAGGAAAGTAATTTTGTTTAACTTCTTATTCACGGGAGGTAGGGGCATGAGGTTCAAACGACGGTGGCAACGGGGACGACAGCTATTACTGGGGATTCTGACCGCAATTTTCTGTGTGACGGCCTCTCCGGCGATCGCCCACCGCCCCACCCCTGTAAACCTGGTTAATCCCGGATCAAGTACGCTCACCGCACCCGGCCCTGAAGGGGTGCTCACGGCCCAGGGATTGGTGGAGCAAGGCCGCGAACGCTACGAGGCAGGCCAGTTTCAGCAGGCCATTCAGCTTTTAGAAGAGGCCGCCGCCAAGTACGCCGCCGAGGGCAATACGATTCAGCAGGCGATCGCCCTCAGCAACCTTTCCCTGGCCTACCAGCAGGTGGGAGACTGGGCCAACGCCGAGCAGGCCATCACCACCAGCCTGGAGCTTTTAGCAAACCAACCCCCCGAAACCCCTGCCCCGCCTGCCCTGCTGGCCCAGGTATTGACTGTGCAGGGACGGCTGCACTACGCGCGGGGCCAGTTTCAATTGGCCTATGAAAGATGGGAAGACGCAGTTGCCCAGTACAACCAGGTGGGGGCGATCGCAGGCGTGGTGGAAGGTCGCTTTAACCAGGCCCAGGCGTTGCGGGCAATGGGCTTTTATCAGCGGGCCATTGAAGTTCTGGCGGAGCTAAAAACGACGTTGGACAGCCGCCCTGACTCTGTTGCTAAGGTGGCGGCTTTGCGCAGTTTGGGGGATGTGCTGCGGGCGGTGGGGCAGTTTGACCTGTCTACCCCGTCTGAGGAACTCCCTGAGGAACCCCTGGCCGACCCCATTCCCGAACCTACCTTTGCCGAGCTGGACGCCGAAGATTTGACCTCTGAGCGCGTACTGCAAGAGGCACTGGCGATCGCCCTCCGCCTGGATGACCCCAACGAAATCGCCAAAACCCGGCTCAGCCTGGGAAATACTCTCCAGGCAAAGGCTACCCGCCTGCAAAATATCCAAAGCGAAGATAATGAGGATGCCCGTACCGATCTCGTTGCTCAAGCCCTAACCGAGTACGAAGCGGCGGCAGACCAGGGCACCCTGCCCAGCGTTCGGGTGCAGGCTTTGCTCAATCAGTTTAATTTGCTGGTGACTGAAGGGGGTGAGTGGGATGGGGCGTCCGGCGCTTCCCCTGGGATAACCGATCCGGAAAGTGATTGGAACCAGCTCCAGCGCTTGGGCGTTCAGGCACGGGTGCAGCTACAAAACTTGCCCCCCAACCGCACCACCATCTACCAGAGCATTGACCTGGCGCGGGGCTATGCCCAACTGCGGCAGCGCACCGATCCTCAATTTGTGGTGGAGTTGCCCGACTGGGTGGATATTGCCGATATTCTGGCGAGCGCCAATCGTCAGGCCGAATCCCTGGGGGATCAGCGGGCACAGGCTTACGCCCTGGGCTACCTGGGGCAGGTTTATGAACTGGCTCAGCAGCCGGACGAAGCCCAGGATCTCACCCGCCGTGCCCTGCGGCTCTCCCAGCTCACCAATGCTGCCGACATCTCCTATCGCTGGCAGTGGCAGTTGGGTCGGCTGCTAAAGGCTCAATCTGAACAGTTGAAGGAGGTTGATCCAGAGCGATCGCAGGAGTTACGTATCGATGCGATCGCCGCCTACGACAGCGCTTTGGAGTCTCTCAATTCCATTCGGGGCGACCTGGCGGCGGTGCCGGAGGTGCAGTTCTCCTTCCGGGAAGATACGGAACCCATTCACCGGGAGCTGGTGGCCCTGCTGCTGGAGCCGGAGGACACGACGGAAGATGATTTACGGAAGGCCCAGGAAACCATTGAAGCCCTCCAGTTGGCCGAAATTGATAATTTCTTCCGGGAAGCCTGCCTGAACCGGAGTGAAGTAAATATTGACGACTTTGATCGGCAGGCGGCGGTGGTTTATCCCATTATTTTGAGCGATCGCCTGGAGGTCATCCTCAGCCTCCCCGCCCCGTCAGAGGGTGATGGGGCAGTCTCCCACGCTAAAGCAAACCCCGCAGCGGGCGGCGTAACGGATTCACCCCGCGCTTTCCGGCGACATACGGTCAGCAACCTTTCCCAGCAGCAGGTGGAAAACACCGTCACCGATTTGCTGAGTCTGCTTGTCTCCCGCCGTTCGGTCACCGTGGGCGCGCAGGAGGTTTACAACTGGCTCATTCGTCCGTTTGAGGCCGATTTGGCCAATAGCCCGGTAAACCAACTGGTCTTTGTCCTGGACGGGGCGCTGCGAAATATCCCCATGTCGGTGCTGTATGACGGGGAACAGTATCTGGTAGAAAAGTACAGCATCGCCCTTGCCCCAGGGCTGCAGTTGGTTGCGCCAGAACTGGGGATCAATCGCAACTTAAGTATCTTGATGGGCGGCTTGAGTCAAATCCCCGATGCCCCAGAGGTGCAAACTATCTCCACTCGCCGAGACTTTGGCCCCCTACCCAATGTGGAAGTGGAGCTGGCAAAGATTCAAAGTACGGTGACCAATAGCCAGATTTTGCTGAACCCCGAGTTCACCAGCAACGCCGTCCAGGAAAGGGTCACCGCCGATTCTTCCAGGGTGGTGCATCTGGCAACCCACGGTATTTTTGGCTCTACCCAGGAGGAGACGTTTATTCTCACCTGGGATGGGGTCATCAACGTCAACCAGCTCGATACGCTGCTCCAGGCCAGCGAACTCACCCGCCGCCAGCCGATTGAATTGCTGGTGCTCAGCGCCTGTGAAACCGCCAGGGGCGACAATCGGGCGGCTCTGGGCATTGCGGGCGTTGCCGTGCGATCGGGGGCACGAAGTACCCTGGCCACGCTTTGGAAAGTCTTTGATGCTTCGACAGCGGAGCTAATGGCCCGATTCTACGAGGAGTGGAGCCAGGAAGGCGTCACCAAAGCGCAGGCGCTGCGTCAGGCCCAGCTCTCGCTGCTGGAAAGCTCTGAATTCAGCCTGCCTTATTACTGGGCACCCTTTGTGCTGCTGGGGAACTGGCTCTAGCTGCATACCTCCCGGGGGTTGGGAAGTATCTTGGGCTAAGTAGGACTGTATTGAAAACCGGGGGAGCGCCCCGGTGGGGCGCTCCCCCGGTTTTCTAACCTGAATTTAATTGTGCTGACCTACTTAGAAATTCCATTGATGTTCAAAGCCCCTGGGAGATAGCTGTGAAAAACCTTTCAACCGCTTTCCTCATTGTTCTCGGTGTCAGCGCCTACTACGCCAGCCTGCACGGACAGCCGCCGCAAGTGGTAGCCGTGGGCGATCGCCCCGCTGAAAAACCCCACTTCACCAAGCTGCTGCCCTATGTGGTGAGCGATCGCCCCTCGAAAACGCTGACGACTGCGGATTTCCCAACATTTCCCTCCCCATCATCCGATCCCGCATCAGCCAGTTTGGCAACCTGCACCCCTCCGGCCAATTCCCTGTAGTGTCCGGAGCATCTGTATTGCCTGAATTCGTCACTTTCGGTACTCGGAGGATTTCCGGGGATCAATCCGCCATTGGGCCAATGATGGGCATTAAAAACTAGCGGCACACGGTTATCAAACTCAGCCGGAGTTTCAGAAAGACGTTTGAATAAACCGATAGGTTACAAGAGTGGTTTCACTTATTGAATGCAAACCTTCTGTTACGTCTATCGGTATGTCCATCATTGACAACATTTACCCCCAATTGAGAGGAGAGCCAGTGATGAACTTAAGTGTGTTTCCCAACGATGTGAGTCCCGTGTCAACGCTCGAAGCAGGTCAGGTTGAACGCACCATTACCCTGGTGCAGCCCGGACGCGTTCGCTTTCAGGGCACCTATTGGCCTGCCCGCTTTCAGTCTGCCGGTGGTCAGAGGATTGCCAACCCCGGAGACTGGGTGCAAATTGTCGGTCGTCAGGGCATCACCCTGTTAGTAGAGAAATTCATGGGAGATTAACCTCTATAGCCCGTAGGGCTAAGGTTTGAGTTTGGAACCCCCGCGTCGCGGGGGTTCCAAACCTCTTGAATGTCCTAACGCGAAAGCGTAACGCCATAGCTCTGAAGATCCAAGGGTGGGCACCCCCCACCTTAGCCATGTTCCAACCAGATCAGATCGTTTTGGCGAATCGTCCCCCCGTGAATGACCGACGCCCGAATACCCGCAATCACCTGATGATGTCTGGCCGTCGTCCGCAGAATGTTTAAATCCTCGGGCAGACCTGCTTGAGCCAGCGTCGTCACCACACAGCGGGGGCAGGGTGTATCTACCTGCAAACGCACCTGCTCGCCAATCTGAAGAATGCCCGTTACCCAATCGTCTTCGACAAACCCACGCGCCTCTGCCAGCGGCTCGATCACCAGGTTGGGGCGAAACCGACTGGCGGCAAATTCTCCCTCGGGATACAGCTCCTGGAGCTTGGCCAGGGTGGCCGTTGTAATCGCATGAATGGGGCAGGAGTCAAAGAAAGTCCCTTCCGGCAGAAAAAGCTGAGTGATGGCGTCTTGATGGGCCGTGCCCTCAACGTCGGGCCAGTATTGATCCAGGCTAACCGCCTCTGGAGGCGAGGAGATCATCTGCACCTCGCGCCCCAGGGCGTCTGAAAAAATGGCATCCACGTCCGGCGTATCGCTGGTCACAACTGCTCCATCAGGCAGAGTAACCTGGACGGGGGGTATCGTCGCTTGCGGAGATGGCGGGGCCAGGTAATTGGCCTGAAAATCGAGTAAGGTTTTCCACCGTCTGGGGTTTTTAGCGCTGGCTACCCGGCGACGCTCCACATCCCAAAGGGCATAGGCGCGATCGCCCAACAGCCCATGGGTCGTCACTTCTGAAGTCTCCAACGGTTCACCCAACATGGATTTGACTGGATAGCGCCAGAGCGCCGCAACGGTCCCTACCTTTTCCTGAGGCATACGTTCATTCAACCTTGTGATAGAAGCGCTAAACTTAACATGACCCAAGGCTGCCCATCGTATCAGACCTCACAGTGGGCCTCAAGATAGCCTCATAGATAGCCTCATAGATGGGCAAGCTAGCTACCCGTGCTGGAGACGCAAATGATGCAAGCGAAAAGCCGCTGGCAAACCCAGGAACTAGCCCACACTTTCCTCAACGGCGTGCGCGGTGCCATACCAGGTGCAGATTTGCAGTTGGCGGTAATCGGCAAAATTGCCCAGTGCTGGCAAGGCTCACCCACCCGTATCCTTGATTTGGGGTGCGGCAACGGCATCCTCGGTCGCTTTCTGCTGAATCTTTTCCCATCTGCCCATGGCGTTTTTGCAGATTTCTCGGAACCCATGCTGGATGCGGCCCGACAAAACCTGCAGGATTTGCCCCAGACCAGCATTGTCCAGGCCGACTTCGGCTCTCCCCAGTGGGTAGAGGCGATCGCCCCCCACACCCCCTTCGACATCGTCGTCTCCGGCTTTGCCATTCATCACCAGCCCGACGACCGCAAGCGGGCAATCTACGGTGAAATTTACGGCTTGCTGACCCACGGCGGGGTTTTTCTGAACCTGGAGCATGTCGCCTCAGCTACGGCGGCAGGCGAGCAGCTCTTTGACGATTTCTTTGTGGATCACCTGTATGCTTTCCACGCCCAGGCTGACCCCAGCGTGAGCCGGGACACCATTGCAGACAAGTACTACCAGCGCCCCGACAAGCAGGAGAATATCCTCGCCTCTGTCGAAAAACAGTGCCGCTGGCTGCAGGAACTGGGGTTTCAGGACGTTGACTGCTTTTTTAAGGTGTTCGAGCTGGCCCTCTTCGGTGGGCGGCATCCGGGGCCGTCAACTGGACACAACGAAATTTAACGAAAAGTATTTACTCCAATGACATCACAAAAATAATTTCTAAAGCTGATGCTTATTAAGGCGATCGCCC
Source organism: Synechococcales cyanobacterium (assembly GCA_035285585.1). Classification (GTDB taxonomy): domain Bacteria; phylum Cyanobacteriota; class Cyanobacteriia; order CAKZMO01; family CAKZMO01; genus JAYKGU01. Next base: position 12,954 of record JAYKGU010000263.1, on the reverse strand, counting down.
CCCGATCGGGACTATTATGCTGATTGGTTAGCAAAATTGTTATTTGAGTATTTAAGTAGGTCGGCACAATCTGAAGAAAGCAGTTTGGCACGATAAGGATGAGAAGCAGATTCCTGAAGCAGTGGCTGGTGGTGACGCTGGTGATGTACGTCATCTTTGGGGTGGCGGTAGCGATCGCAGCGGGCATCCTCGCCCTGATGCCGTTGTTGCTGGTACTCATTCCCCTGCTTGCCGTTGGATTGACCTTTGGCAAGCTCAACGAAGATCAGCCAATGCGCTATCGAGGACGCTCAGACCAGCCGCCCAACCTGCGCTTGCCCCCCCGCCTTCAGGCACGTGTTCGCCAGCAAATTCACCCAGGAGTGGATCCGGCTCCCACACCCCAGCCCTATTCAACCCCCACGCTCTCGACGGGGCACTGCCTCAACTGTCGGTATTTCAGCGGTAACTCCATTCTGCCCTGCGCTGTCAATCCATCTAGCTTTCCTAGAGGATGTCGGGAGTTTGAGCAAAAATAAAGCCTTCACTCTGGGTTCTCCCTGAGAGAGCAGCTCAAGTTCCTGAAACTTTCATCGTCGCCGACATAGTTTTACGTATTTCGCACATTTTCTTAAGAAAGAAATAATATTTGGTTGGGCAAATGTACGTGACTCAGGACAAAGTTTTTGCCCATATCCTAGAAATATCTCAACTATGGTGCCTCTGATGGGCAAAGGATTGGCTCAAAGAGATGCGAGTGACGATTCCGCTATTGGTAAAGCTACTGGCGATCGCCATGGTTTGCTGGGGTATCCTCTTAGCAGGATCTGCCCTGGCAAACTACACACCGCCCAACAACGGCGGCCCTGACTCCAGCCAGGGATCGGGAACTCGGTAGGGGCGAGCTAGCCTGTAGAGAAACTTCAGGCGATCGCCCGATGGACAGCCTGTTGAATGGCGTCACGCTGTTCAGCATCGTATTGCCAGCGTTGCAAAAACGCCTGGTAGTCTCCTCTTTGTTGGGTGACGCTCTGCTGCAACTGCTCCAGGAGCGATCGGATGCCGGGGAGCTGGAGCTGTCGAATAAGACCAATCGTCCGATGTTGTACCTGCCGCGACCCCTGGGCCATTTCCTCATTCTGGTTGCGGCGGTGGGCTACAGCCATTGCCGCAGACATCGCCAGGTTTTTAACCAGCAGGTCAGATACCCCGTCAGGGGCAGTGCGGAGGGCGGCGAGAACGGCGGGAGTGGGCTGGTCAGCCAGGGGGCGATCGCTGGTGAGATAGGTGACGAAAAAGCCCCGTGCCCCTTCCTGGGTTTTTACCAGGGCAGCGATCGTAGCTTCAATTTCGGTGTCCGTCAGGCTGTTTTCCTCCCATTGAGATAATAAAGATTGGGTGAGGGCGATCGCCTCTTGAAAGGAAAGGTCCGCAGGAACGGCAAAGGCTGGATCGGTCATAAATCAAGGGAAAAAGTAGAAATATTAAATGAGTCGTGTGCCTCCGCTGGGGACGCACGCCCTCGTAAGATGCAATTCACTGCGCTTGAGCACTTCATGCAGCGTGGCAAGAAGCTGATGAATCCACGCTTACAACATCCATGCCTACAACATCCATGCATACAACAATAATTGCATAAGTAGAACTGCATTGAAAAACGAAGGTTAGAAAACCGGGGCGCTCCCCCGGTTTTCTAACCTGAATTTAATTGTGCTGACCTACTTAATCCCCTTAAACTAACCCACCTTTTAGGTGAGCGCTGGGTGGGGCGACATTTGCACGATCTCCCTGAATTAACCCACCTTTTGGGTGGGTGACATTTGCTGAAGCAGCCGGGTGATATCACGGGCCGACTGGGGCCGAGCAAAAAAGTAACCCTGGCCCCGCTCACAGCGCAAGGCTCTCAATTGAGCCAGTTGTTTGGCGGTTTCTACTCCCTCGGCGACAATATCCATTCCCAGGTTCCACGCTAGCGATACCAGTGTTTGGATAATCTCTACCTTCTCGGCATCTACATCGATACTACTCACAAACGAGCGGTCAAGCTTCAGAATCTCTACTGGAAATCGATGCAGGTAGCCCAGAGACGAATAGCCCGTGCCAAAATCATCAACCGCCAGCCCTACCCCTAAACGATGCAGCTCTTTAAGCATGAGGATAGCCGATTCCATATCCTCCATGATCATGCTTTCGGTGATCTCCAGGATGAGACTGCGGGCAGGGAGGGCGGTCTCGGAGAGGATTTGCTGAATTTGCTGTACCAGATCTGGTTGGGAAAACTGCTTGCCAGAAATATTAACGCTGACAAAGGAAAGGGGCAGGTTGGGAAACTGGGTTCGCCATTTTTGCATTTGACAGCAGGCTTCCCGCAGCGTCCAGTCTCCCAGGGGGTCGATGAGGCCGATGGCCTCAGCCAGGGGGATAAACGTCAGGGGCAACACGTGGCCCCGCTGGGGATGGTGCCACCGCAAAAGCGCTTCAAACCCAACGATTTGTTCGTTCTTCAGCAGCACAATGGGCTGATAGTACAGCTCGAAGTCTTGATTTTCGAGGGCCCGCCACAGATCGCTTTCCAGCTCTAACTGTTCGACCAGCCGCCGCAGCAAGCTTGGCTCAAACACTTTATAATTCCCTCGACCCGCGCTGGCAGCCCAGTGAATGGCAACATTAACATCTCTGATCACACTCAGCGGGCAGTCATAGGTGGAGACATTAACCACGATGCCGATACTGGCCGTGACGGTAATGTGGCGATCGCCCAGTCGAAACGGCAGCCTGAGCTGCGACTGGATCAGTTCAGCGATTTGAATGGCCCAGTGCCGATCTCCCCGACCGAGGAGCGCCAGCTGATCCATCTCCAGGCGAACCAGCAGCACGTCAGGCCGGAGTTCACTACTCAACCGGGCGGCAATCTGGGCCAGCAGCCGCTCCCCGTCTAGCTGCCCCAAGCTGTTGTGGATGATTCGAAACTGATCGAGGCTAATACCAATGACTACCAGGGGGAGCGGGTCGGGCTGGCTTTCTGGAAGACGAGCGGACTTAAGGGTTGTTTCGAGGACATCCATCAGTACTGAGCGTTCGGCCAGACCGGTGAGGGTGTCAGGCGGGGGCGGCGGCCCTGGCAGTGGGTTCTCCACCACGGGAAGGCCCTCACCGCTGGGCAGGGTGCGAATAAAAATCACCGCTACCACATCGTTGGGATCAACCAGGGAAAGGGACGACCAGGCGATCGCCACTTGCTTGAGGGATGGCAGATGCAGCTCGCCAATGAGATTACCGGTCAGGTGGGTAAGCGCCTGCGTGGCCGGGTGGTTGGCCGGGGCGATCGTCTCTCCTTGAACCGTCAGGGGCAGCAAATCAACCGGGTCAGCACCCTGCAGGGAAACATCAGTTGTTGCCCCGATCAGCTCGCGAAAGGCGCGGTTACACCAGCGCACGCGACCTATGGCATCAATTAGCAGCACCGCATCGTCAACCAGATCGAGGGCACCAGCCAAACTTTCTGGCGAAACCTGGAGGGGACTTTCCATACAAAACAGATCAGCCATCACAGATCGTCACCTTTGTCTGCACTCCAAAATGTCAAGAGGCAGCGCCCTCATAACTAGGGTGCGAAGTATGTGTTAAATCTTCGCCCTTCGCCTGGTGCCGCCATTCGTCTATCGTTCATTCAGTATGCCCGGTTCGAGAGGGTTGTCCCTCATGGATACCGATGCGTGGCGGAAGCTGGTGCACATTGCTGGGGGTATCAACTTAAGGCGGGAAAGTGGGGCGCACCGCGCCCCACTTTCCCACTAATCTTGTCCCGCTTTAAGCGGGAACCCCATTGCTGGATTAGCAGCAGTGAATGGGGTGGAAGCTGAATTCAAGACTGATGTCTGCGTATGGGACGATCATTGACGATCGTGTTCGACTCATTGGTGTTTCCAATCTCTCTCATTCTATCTGGAGATGGAAGTATGGGGGCAGGACATCAGCGACCCTGTTTTTGGCTTAGACTAAGCCTACGCTGTTTCATCCTGGAGAATCTCCCTTCTCAGGGGCTGGAAGTGTGAAATAATAAATCGAATAGATTAAGCGATATAGATTGGGCATCTCGTGGAGCGTCAAGTCGCAAACCCTTCGCTTTGTGCAGTTAAGTGTCGGGCCATAAGTCAAGCGGTTTGGGGTACGCCCCCGGTTGGGGCCGCACTCCGACGATAGCTTTGTTTATTTGTGGCTACCTGCTTACTTCCAAATTCACTTCTAATCTGCCGACTCGACACAGATGCGGCAAGATCACCCGAAGCTCAAAGATGGCAGACTGATGGCAGTAGTTGATAACTTGACGCAAGACTGGCGATCGCGCCTTGAACGCGATTACCCCGACCAGCCGCCTCAAATTCGTGACAGCATTGTGCTCTGGCTGCTTGGGGAGGACGCGGATCTGTTGAGCCACGCGCCTCCAGAGAAGCTGGTCATTTTGCAGCAGGCTATGGATTATCGCTACCGAATCTTACGGCAGCGTTACCTGGGTATGCCGCAGGAGCGAGCCTATCGGCAGCTCATTCAGCGGCTCAGCAGTCTGTTTCTCATTCGCAATAAAATTCGCACCTGGGTTTCCCTATCGCGCGATCGCCGCCGCAGCGTCATCGACGTTCTGCAGGAGGTTATTCAAGAGATGATTCAGAGCGATCGCCACATCCAGCGGCAGATCACCTGGGTGGGGCAATGTACCACCGATCCCCGGCTGCGCAACTCCCTGATGCTCACCAGTATTGAGGAATATTGCCTGCGCCCCATTCGCAACCAGCCCCTCCTGGTTTATCGATTTGTCAACTATCTGCGGCGCTCCCAGAAGGGCGGCATGACCCAGGTGCCCAGTAATGACATGATTCGCCTGGTCTCTGAGGAGATGACCCTGGATGATGGCGAAGGCCCTGTGAGCCTATTAGATGACGAGGCCGTCTCCCAGCACCAGGAAGCTCAATATTGGGAAGAGCAGCAGATCCTGCGCCACAAAGTCAAGCAAGAATTTATGGACTATCTCCACGAGAATGTGGGGAGCGAGGCGGCAGAGTGGTTAAGGCTGCACATTCAGGGGCGCAGTCAGGAAGCGATCGCCCAGGAAATGAACCTGCCCATTCGTCAGGTTTATCGCCTGCGGGAAAAGGTGAGCTACCATGCTGTTCGCGTGTTTTGCCTGAAGGGGCAGCCCGATCTGGTGATGACCTGGCTGGGCACGTCCCTGCAGGAACATAGCCTGGGGCTGACCCCAACCCAATGGGAAGAGTTCCTCGAAGGGCTAACCGCTAATCAGCGGCAACTTCTGGAGCGGTTGAAGGCAGGGCAGTCGTTGGAGGCGATCGCCAATGAGCTAAGCTTAAAAACCAATCAAGTTGTTACTGAATGGAGTAAGCTATATTTAGCGTCGCAGGCAATTCGCAGCAGCTCTTAATACCAGTTTAAATTTCTGCAGAAGATTTTTGGGTAGGCTTTTAGAATGTCACGATGTGTTGACGCAGAGCCATCAGGGTTAGGGGATTACGCTCTCTAGGGAATGATAGCTACACATCTGCCGAGATGATGTTTTCCTCTACTGAGGACCCGCCATGCCTGAGACCGGTAAGCCAGATTATCAGAACTTGACCATCCGCCTGCGTCGGTTGCTCGCCGACGAAATTGTTGCTGAGCGCCTGAATGTCGATCAAATGTTCATCTTGATTGAAGGCGTTTTGCCCATCGAAGCCTGTTTGTACTATCAAGTCCTGCCCCTGTTTTTGGACGGTAGTCGTCTCCACCTCGGTATGGTCTGCCCCACCGACACCGCCGCTAGCGACTATGTCCGCCGCATCGTATCCTACCTCAACTACTCGCTGGTTACCCGTCAGATTTCCTCTGAGGCGCTCCAAATCGCCCTGTCGGCCTATCTGAAGCACGCTGACCAAAAATCCACTGGGGTAGCATCCGACCACCAGCCGCCAGCCTCTGCCGATCTGAGTCGCGATCGCACCCCCCGCAGTTCAGCCCGAGGTCGGGCCAATCAGGCATTCGATCCGACCTTGCAAACTACGCTGATTGTAGATAGTCCAGAGGATCTGCATATCCACGAACGCCCTTCCACCGCTGCCGCTGCCAACCCCAATCGCCCCGGTGCTGCTGCTGAGCCTGTTACTGCCGATGCTCCTGGGCAGCTAAATAGCGAGGAAGATAACCGGATAGGGAGTGACGGGGGGGACACACCTGTGGATTTAAGCGCTGAATTCCTCGACCAGACGCAGGTGCTGGAGTCCTTTGTGCCGCCAGCAGAGATAGAGACGGTAACCCCGCCTCTGCCTACTTCAACCGATGCTAGCGCTCCCCCCAGCTCAGCCACTGGCTCCACTGCCGACAACCCAACAACGCCATCCAGTAGAGCGGGTACCCCCAGTGAAGCTGCTCCGCCCACCCGCTCCCAAACCCCTATCCCAGATTCAGGTGGATTTGTGGCCCCTGCTGCCGCCTCTGGTACAATCACCCCTCCTACGGCGCTGCCGCTGTCGCCGTCCCTGTTGATCCCGCCCCTCACCCTCACCCTAAACCCCCAGTATTTAGACAAGTCTGTCAAAGACCTGGGAGGGTTACCTGCTGCTGATCTGCTGCAAGAGTTGCTGGCCCGCACCCTCGCCAGCGGCATTGGACGGCTTTATTTTGAGCGACAGCCACGCCACGGACGGATCCTCTGGAGTGAGAGTGGAGTGTTGCGCTCGGTGATTGATCGGGTGCCCGTGAAAAAGTTTCAAGGCATCATTAGTGAACTCAAGCGCCTGGCCCAGTTTCCTATGATTGAGGTGCAAACGGCCAAGCAGACTGAAATTGAGCGGATCTACAGGCAAATTCGCATATTGCTCAGGTTTCGGTTCATTCCCTCCGAGCACGGTGAACAGGCCACCCTGCAAGTTTTGCGCGGGGCTGCCCTGAAGTTTTACCAGCAGCAGCAAATTAGCCGCCTGGGGCGGGATGCATTGAGCATTGCGCGACAGCTACAGACAAAGGTCAACGAGATTCGCGATCGCGCCCGCCTCAACCCCGACCTCTCCACCGAGCGACTGGCGGAACTGCGAGATTTAATCAACATGCTGCAATACATCGAGCACCAAATCGAAGAACTCCATGGCGCTGGTATAGATTAGGCTTGCTCCACAGCTGGGAGTAAACCTGGCAGAGAATTGGCCTGCTAGCGGGCGATCGCCGCCTGGGGCTGAATCCACCGTCCCAAAGCCGTACCCACCACCTCCAGCTCACGCATCAGCTGGTCGAACTGGTCAGGGGTGAGAGACTGGGGGCCATCTGACAGTGCTTTTTTGGGATTGGGGTGGACTTCGATCATCAGGGAATCGGTGCCCGCCGCCACCGCCGCCAGCGCCAGGGAAGGAACGTAAGGTGCCCAGCCGGTGCCGTGGCTGGGGTCAATCATGATGGGTAGATGGGTGAGCGATCGCAGTACTGGAATCACCGCCAGGTCAAGGGTGTTGCGGGTATAGCTGCGGTCAAAGGTGCGAATGCCCCGCTCACAGAGAATCACATTGGGGTTGCCAGCGGCCAGCACGTATTCAGCGGCCATCAGCCACTCGTCGATGGTGGCAGACATGCCACGCTTCAGGAGCACCGGCTTATCCTGTGCCCCCACCTTTTTGAGCAGGGCGAAATTTTGCATGTTGCGGGCACCCACCTGCACGACATCGGCCACTTCTGCGACCTTATCCACGTCGGCAGTGTCCATAACTTCGGTGATGATCCCCAGGCCACTGGCCGCCCGCGCCGCTGCCAGCAGGCCCAGCGCACTCTCACCATGTCCCTGGAAGGCGTAAGGGGAGGTGCGGGGCTTGTAGGCTCCACCGCGTAAAAAACGGGCACCCGCCGCCCGCACGCGACGAGCCGTTTCGGTAATCATCTCCTCGTTTTCGACGGAGCAGGGACCAGCCACGATGACCAGGGGACAGTGCTCTCCAAAGGCGACCGGGCCATCGGGGGTAGGCACGACAACTTCGCTGGCCTCACCGTGGCGATACTCACGACTGACGCGCTTAAACGGCTTTTCGACCCGCAGCACCTGTTCGATCCATTCGCTTAGTTCCTGGATTTGCAGCGGATCGAGATCCACCGTGTCTCCCACCAGCCCCAGCACCGTCTTGTGCTTGCCAACAATGCGCTCTGGGGTCAGACCCCACTGGCGCAACTCGGCATCAAGACGGGCCACTTCACTTTCTGGTGCACCGATCTTCATTACCACAATCATCTTGCAGCCCCCACTCAGTTCGCGTTTTACCGTTTTTAGACAGTTCGTTCCAATGGGTGCGGCCCGAAATTCTTAGGCAGGCAGAGGATTTTAAGCCCTGGATGCCTAAGCTTTTGACTGGTTTCTAGATTCTTTCCAGGCCTGCCGCATGCGGCCCAGGTTAGTCGTAAAATTGTTCCAACCGAGAAGGCTACCGCTGGCGGGCGTCTCATCCCAAGAGGCCGACAACGCCCCATAGCTCAGACCAATAATGCCCAGTCCAAAGAAGGCCAGACTGACAATGAGCACCGCCGTGGTGGGCAACTCAAACAAATCGTTGACAACGACGTAGTAGCTCACAAAGAAGCTAGAGAAGCCAATGAGGGTGGGGATGCCGCAGAAAAAGGCCATGCGTTTTACCATACGACGGCTTACCGCATCGGGAATGCTGGTCGCTGAAGTCAGCGATGAACCCTGGGCGCGATCGCGCGGCTTGGACGAAGTTTCGTTGACAGATGGCTTCGCAGTCTTCGGAGCCGAAGCGGGGGCTACCGGGGGCTTTTTCTCAGCTTTTTTGCGGTTAGCCGTTGGCTCGAAGGGGAGGCGATCGCGACCCGCCTTTTTTTCCTGAGGGTCTGAAGACATAGTCGCAGCTCTAACCCCGAATCCCCAATCGCTGAATCAGCTCTCGGTAGCGGCCCGAATCCTGTTTGGCGATGTAGCCCAGCAGCCGCTTGCGCTGACCAATCATCTTTAGCAGCCCCCGGCGGGACGAAAAGTCTTTTTTGTTTTGCTTGAGATGCTCACTCAGGCGGTTAATCCGCTCGGTAAGCATGGCGACCTGAACATCTGCCGAACCCGTGTCGGTTTCATGTCGCTGGTAATCGTTGATAATTTGCTGCTTTTGCTCTTGAACCAGGGCCATGAGCTTGATCTGTTCCTATGAAAATAACGACAATTGCCAATGCAGTCCACTATGATATCATAGCGCTTCCCTAATTTTGCTCAATCCGACGCTTAGCTTCAGCCTCAAACCAGGCAATCACCTGGGCAGGCGTGAGGCTTTCTATGGGCAGTCCGCTGGCTTGAGAAATTTGTCCCAGAGGCTTACGGGACGACTGCACCAGGCGAATAAAAAACTGCTTGAAGGAGTCGTCGGTGTCCAGTCCCTGGGCTGAAACCTGGGCGGCAACCGTATCCTGGGCAACCCAGTCGGCCAGTGCCTGGTCGCTGATGTGGGCGATCGCCTGCCCTGTCTGCTGGCTAATTTGCTTCAGCACCCGCAGTGAGTAGATGGCCACCCGCGCCGAAAATCGCTCACGGGAGGTGAGCAACGCTTGATCTACCTGGGCCGACTCTTCCGGCGTAAGGAAATCATTGGGGGAGGAGTTGGGCAAAACCATGTTCTTGAAAAATTAACCGCCTACTCTTTAATTATTAGCCCGTGCCGCCTGGGCCTTGCCCATTTTTACCTAAGTAGGTCAGCACAATTAAATTCATGTTAGAAAACCGGGGGATCTCCCCCGGTTTTCTAAACTTCGCTTTTCAATACAGTTCTAATTATTCACCGATCGCCTGGATTAAGTAGCCACAGCGGTGTTCGCCATTTGCCAGCCAGTGGGTGCGTTCCACCACCGCATCCTGCAGGGCAATCTGGAACATCTCCAGCTCATGGCCGCACACGCTGGGAAACGACTGGGCTACGTGGGAAATGGCACAGTTATACTCGGTGATGATGTACTGGGGGCGATCGCTCCCGTCACTTGGGGGGGCGCTGAGCTGCACCCGGTGCCACTCCGCCATGTAGCCCTCCGCCTGACGCAGCTCTACCAGTCGAGCCACCCGCTCTTCCAGGGAACCATCCCCCACCTGCCGTCGATAGTCCAGCGCTTTGCGCTCCCACTGCTTGCGCAAAATGGAGCCGACCTGTTCAGGCCCGACCGTCTCCGCCAGGGTGTCGAGGAGGGAGAGGGCAAAGTCGTCGTAGCGATCGGGGAGGCGATCGCGTCCGCGATCGCTGAGCTGGTAGAGGTACTGGGGACGACCCATGCCACCGTGGACAGCCTGGTGCTCAATCAGCCCCTCAGCCTCCAGGTCTTTGAGATGGCGACGGGTCGCCTGCGGACTGATATCGAGGTACTCCGCCAGATCCTGGGCGCTGGCTCGTCCCTGCTTGACCAGGTACTGCAAGATGTCTTGCTTACTGGATGGTTGGTGGGTAGCTGTCATCGTCTCAGTACTATGGGTGTGCCAACTGTGGGTGTGCCGTGGGAAAGCATTGCCATTTCAGAAGCCCTCTCTGGCACGATGACGAAAATCCGCTTGAGCATGACTGAGCAGTGGAAACGTTGAGAGAGCTACTGAATGGGAGATGATTATAAAATCGAAACAAATCGACTTTGACAACAATATTGTTGCTAAAGTACCCTACAATGGAGTTAAGCAACGTCGAAGTTGCTTTAATTATAGGAGTTATTGAGCGTCCTGTCGCCTCGCTTATGAACACACCCGCAGATACCCAGCCCAAGCAAGCCACTGAGAAAAGCCTCGAAGCCATGCGGCACTTCTCGGAAACCTACGCAAAGCGGACAGACACCTTCTTCTGCGTCGATCCCGGCGTCACCGCTGTTGTCATTGAAGGGCTTGCCAAGCACAAAGACGAACTGGGTGCCCCCCTTTGCCCCTGCCGTCACTACGAAGACAAGCAAGCTGAGGCCGCAGCAGCTTACTGGAACTGCCCCTGCGTTCCTATGCGGGAGCGCAAAGAGTGCCACTGCATGCTATTCCTCACCCCTGATAATGACTTCGCCGGAGACAAGCAAGAGATCTCCTTAGAAGAAATTCGCGCCACCACTAACCAGTATTAAGTCTTCAGGCCACTCCCGTTCCGTGCAGGGTGTTCTCCATGCCCTGCTTGAGCGCAATGCCTGTATCGTCCGTCGCTCAGACGCGCAGAGAGAAATCGCAGAGAGAATTGTCTATGACTGCATCGGTTAAAACCCTCGTTAACCAGCCCTACAAATACGGATTTGTAACTGACATCGAGTCAGACACTCTTCCCCCTGGTTTGAGTGAAGACGTGGTTCGCCTGATTTCGGCAAAGAAGGAGGAGCCAGATTTCATGCTAGAGTTCCGCCTTAAAGCCTATCGCCAGTGGGTAAAGATGGCCGAACCCACCTGGCCCCATGTCCGCTATCCCGCAATTAACTACCAGGACATCATCTACTACTCTGCCCCCAAGAAAAAAGAGAAACTGGGCAGTCTGGAAGAGGTAGACCCGACCCTGCTGGAAACGTTTGAGAAGCTGGGCATTCCTCTATCTGAACAGAAGCGGCTGAGCAATGTTGCCGTGGATGCGGTCTTTGACAGTGTCTCTGTGGCCACCACGTTTAAGGAGAAGCTGGCGGAAGAGGGCATTATCTTCTGCTCGATTTCTGAAGCGGTGCAGCATCACCCTGAATTGGTTAAGAAATATCTGGGCAGCGTCGTTCCGGTTGGAGACAACTATTTCGCCGCCCTCAACTCGGCGGTCTTTAGCGACGGCTCATTCGTCTACATCCCCAAGGGTGTCAAGTGCCCAATGGATCTGTCCACCTACTTCCGGATCAACAACGGCGAGTCGGGCCAGTTTGAGCGCACCCTGATCGTTGCAGAGGAAGGCAGTTCGGTAACCTATCTGGAAGGCTGCACTGCTCCCATGTTCGACACCAACCAGCTCCATGCGGCGGTGGTTGAACTAGTGGCCCTCGACAATGCGGAGATTAAGTACTCGACCGTACAAAACTGGTATGCGGGCAATGAGGAAGGCAAAGGCGGCATTTACAACTTTGTGACTAAGCGGGGGTTGTGCCAGGGCGTTAACTCCAAAATTTCCTGGACCCAGGTAGAGACCGGATCGGCCATTACCTGGAAGTACCCCAGCTGTGTGCTGGTGGGGGACAACTCCGTTGGTGAGTTCTACTCAGTCGCGCTCACCAATAATCATCAGCAGGCCGACACCGGCACCAAGATGGTTCATGTGGGCAAAAATACCCGTAGCACCATTATTTCCAAAGGGATTTCGGCGGGGCAGTCGCAGAACAGCTATCGCGGACTGGTGAAGATGGGGCCGAAGGCGAAGGGCGCTCGCAACTATTCCCAGTGTGACTCGATGCTGATTGGCGATCGCGCCGAAGCCAACACCTTCCCCTACATCCAGGTACAGAACAACACCGCCAGCGTTGAGCACGAAGCCTCCACCTCCAAAATTGGCGAGGATCAGCTTTTCTACTTCATGCAGCGGGGCATTTCCATGGAAGACGCCGTTTCCATGATCATCAGCGGCTTCTGTAAGGATGTGTTCAGCCAGCTCCCCATGGAGTTTGCCGTGGAGGCCGATCGGCTGCTGGCCCTGAAGCTGGAAGGCAGCGTGGGTTAAGGGAAGCGATCGCTCAGCACAGGATAGAGAATTTGACGTAAGTCTGGAGAGCAGTTAGGCAAGGGACGAGACGTGATTAACGAGAACAGCGAAGTCATTCTTTCAGTTAAAAATCTCACCGCCAATGTGGACGGCACCCCCATTCTCAAGGGGCTAAACCTGGAGGTGAAGGCTGGGGAGATCCACGCCATCATGGGGCCAAACGGGTCGGGCAAGAGTACCTTCTCCAAGGTGCTGTCGGGCCACCCCGACTATGAGGTCACCGGGGGCGAGGTGGTCTACAAGGGCCAGAATCTCCTCGACCTGGAAGCCGAAGAGCGGG